>DAHZZC010000509.1 GCA_027435495.1 Planctomycetales bacterium | reverse complement strand
GACGTTACCAGCTCGACCCCGAGCACGGAACGATCCAGGTGACACCCTTGAGCGGTCCCGGCCCAGCGCGGGCGCCCTTGCAATCGGCCGGCAAGCGGATCGTGGCGACGTTCGAGGACCGCGAGCTTCGGGGTACAGCGCTCCTGGGTCTGGACCCCGAATCGGCGGAGGTCGTCTGGAAGACGGTCGTCGGCACGCCCTGGCCGACCGCGCTGGCACCGGCACCGACGGCCGGCGGGCTGTCGACCCTGGGCCGCGACGGGCGGGAGGTGATCATCGGTCCCGATCGGGTCGCGGACGGCGGATTCGTGGTCCTCTCGATGGCGCCTCGAGGGATCTTCTCGCTTCCGGCGGGGCTCCGGCTCCGGTTTGATCGAGAGGGCGGAAAGTCGGCCAGCGTGGTCGTCCCGCGCCCCTATACCGGGAGTCTCTGGGTCCAGGACCCCTCCAAACGCGAGGGATGGCGCGAGGAGACCCTGCCCTCGCCCGTGGCGGCCGAGCCGGTTGCCTGGCAGGACGGTGTGCTCATTCCGGCGAAGGACGCACGAATCTACCTGATCGACCCGGTGAGCGGGCGGTCGAAGGCCGAGCCTTTTGCTCCGAAGTTTGACCGCGACCGCCAGGGGAAATGGCTTGGGGCCTCGGTCCTCGACACCTCGAACGCGATCGTGGCCGACGAGGTGGGGCGGGTCTATCGGCTCGCCGTTCGAACCACGCCCGTGCCGAGGCTCGTCGCCGAGGCCGAGCGGACCCTCGATAGCCGGATCATCGCCGACCCGCTCGCGATCGGCTCGGCCGTTCTGCTCGCGACCGAGGACGGGCAAATCCGGTCGCTCGCCGCCCGCGACCTGAGCCCCGTGGGAGCCTGGCCAATGGAAGCGGCAATCGCCGGACGGCCGGTTTCGATGGGGGACGGCGGACTGGTCCTCGACCGCTCGGGGAACATCCAGGCATTCGGGCGAGACGGCCGGAAGACCTGGTCGATCAGCCTTGGTTCGGAGGCCGTCGGCGCCCCGATGGTCCGCGGCTCCTCGCTCATTGCCCTGACCGGAGACGGCGTGCTGCACGTCCGCAACCGGGCCGACGGCGCGGAGCGTGACCAGAGACAGCTCGGCATCCTTCCGGCGGGCGGGCCGATCGCCGCCGGGGATCGGACCGTCATCCCCATCGCCCCCGGGACCTTCCGTCCGCTCGTCCCCGGAACGCTTCCGGATTGAGTGCCATCCCTCGTGGGGAATGGTCTCCCTCAATAAGATTCGCTGCTGACCACCTCGCCGCCGGACCGGGTCGAGAGAGCCTGCCAGACTCCCGACGGTGGCAAGTTGACCCAGGCCCCTTGCCCATTCTGGGAGGCACCGGACGGATGGCCGGACATCGGGTTGAACGGCCAGGACTGGACCGTCTCCTTGATGAATCGAACCGAGCCGTCGCCCATCAGGACGTTGAGCCCGCCCGGATGCATGCTCGACGCCGAGTTGGTCCAGGCCGTCATGGTGGCCATCGCGACCCTGTCGCAGGCGTTCGGCGGGTAGAGCGTCGTGACCAGCGTGTCGCCCCAGTTGCCGGTGATCCACCAGCCATGCCGGGAGGCAAACTGAGGGTTGAGCACGTTCAACTCCTGGAGCATCGTGACCGATTTCTCGGCCATGAAGATCGTGTTACTCAGGCCGTCGGTGACGGAGGTCAGGCGGATCGGCGAGAGATCGTTGAAGACGCCATTGCACTGCGCGATCAGGGACGGAACCACCTTGCAACCCGTGCGAGGGAGCGGCTGGGCCAGGACGGGTGTCGATCCGATCATTCCGGCGTAACTTGTGAAGACCATCGAAGCCGGGTCGGGGACGCCGTATTTCGTCAGCGCGCCGGGGTTGAGGATGTGCGGAGTTCCCGCCGCTGTGTCGCTCGGACAGGCGAAGGTGGGGACCGCGATCGAATGGACCGTGCTGTTCTCGCCGCCGATGATCGCGAGATCCTGGTTGATCGCGTTGTAGATGGCCGCCTGTTCCAGGAAAGCCAGGGCGAAGACTTCCACGCTCTTGTCAACGATGGTTGATGTGCAGGGCGGCTTTGAGCCCGAGTAACGCGGATCGTAGGATTTCATGCGGCCCGGAGGGAGGGCGCCGAAGGTATCATGGTAGCTGCGAATGGCCAATCCGAATTGCTTAAGGTTATTCGAGCACCACGCGCGACGGCCCGATTCCCGGATAGACTGGACAGCGGGAAGCAAGAGAGCGATCAAGAGGGAAATGATTGTGACTGAGACGAGGACATCTATGAGGCTGAACGCCTCACGAATAGGTCTCGTCTTGCTGTGCCAATCGTGTCGCATATTTTTTAAACACAAAGGACGCGATCATCGCAAGCAGCCCGCCAAGGAAGAGAAGGTAGGTTATTTTCCATGGTGAGTAGGGCTCTCGCTCGCGGCCTGGCTCTGGCAGGCCGAATGACAGAAGATGAAAATCCTCCTCTCTGGGCTCACCGAATGCGAATTTTTGAATGTCAAAAGTGTAGCAATTATCGCCAC
>DAHZZC010000508.1 GCA_027435495.1 Planctomycetales bacterium | reverse complement strand
AAGGCCCGGATCGAGGCCGCAAGCTCCGCGATCCGGGCCGTGGTTCTCCTCCCGTGCCGATCGACCGATCAGTACGGAAATCCGCCCGAGTAGTAACCGGTCAGGGGTGACCCGCCGATGATCATCGAGCCACCATAGAGGCCCGGATATCCCAGGCCATAGCCGGAGAATCCATAATTGCCATAGACACCCGGATATCCTCCATAGCCCATTCCATAGGGACCGAAGCCTGGGGCCATGGTCCGGTATCGTGGCCCGAACGCGTAGGGACGATAGGCCCCGTATCCCCAGCCAGCGCGGGGGTAAGGATAGACCCTTCCCCATCCGTATCCGTACCCGCCGCGCCATCCTCGACGCCCTGGTGGGCCCGCCTTGGCCGAGGGGATCAGGTAGGCGAGGCTGGTCGCGATCACGGCAAGGAGGAGCATTCGACGCAGGCTGTGTTTCATGGTTGTCTCCTCTCGGTTGAGCATTGTTGTCGATCCAAGGAGCGCCGACCGAGACAAGAGAGGAAGGTGGCGTCCCGATCCTGGAAGAGGTCATCATGCAAGAGAGGCGCCGGGAATACGAGGAGGATCTCGATCGGATCAAGGACGGGTCGAGTCCGGGCCGCCTTTGACTCAACCGACCCGGGAGTGGTAGTTGGTCCCAGGCGTCTCGGCTCGGTAGTGCTGGGGATGTCCGAGCTTCCGAATCGCGAGGGCCGCCGCGCGCTGGACCCGGATCGTGGAGAGCCCGAGTCGGGCGCCGATTTGTTCGAAGGACATGGGGGGCTCGCCGGAAAGTCCGAACTTGAGTACCAGGATTGTGCGATCGTTCCGTCCGAGCTGGTTGAGGCGATTCAGGATGGCCTCGCGCTCGTCGCGTTCTTCGAAGAGTTCGGCCGGGGAGGAACCCGGGTCGGCCATCGCGATGGAACGCCAGGGACTCTCACCCAGGCGGAAGACCTGGGCCTGAATCCGGGAGACACGGATGGCTCGCGCGACTGCGTCCCGGGTTGCTGTGTCGAGGTCGAGGGCCTCGGCGACCTCGTTGAAGCTCGGGGAGCAGCCCCGCTCCTGCTTGAGGGCCCGCCTGGTCCGCTCCCAGCGAGCCATCAGCCTGGCGATGTTCATCGGGACGCGAATCGTCGCTCCCGTGTTCGCCAGGGCGGACTGGATCGCCTCCCGGATCCAGAAATAAGCGCAGGTGCTGAACCGGGTCCCCCGTTGGGGGTCGTACACCTGGGCGGCCCGGATCAGACCGAGATTCCCCTCGCCGACGAGGTCTTCCAGCGAGAGTCCCCGGTTTTGATACTGCCTGGCCACGCGGTAGACCAGGCCCAGGTTGGCCTGGACGACCCGGTTCCGCGCCTCCACATCGGTCCGAATGGCTCGGACCCCGGGTCGATGCCCCCGGGGCGCATCCGCAACCGCAACGTCCTCCGGCTGTCCTCCAGAGCCTTTGGGTTCCCTCAACAGCCAATCCCCGTCGTTCGGCGTACTCATGGAGCTCGACTCCGGATGTGTGCCTCACCGATCAACCCATCTCCTGATCCTCGGCCGCCCTGGCCAATCCCGCAAACAAATCCGCGATTCGTCGATCAACGAATCCAGGGGGTGCCGTATCCACAAGGATCCGACTGCGCCCCGGTCCCGACCCTCGCGATCGGTTCCCGTTCTGATCCCGGATTTGCGTTTCCCAGCTAACATCAGCGATTGCGTAAGTATGGATGGAACATCATGAAGCGAAGCGGCAAACGGAAGAGAAATCCTGCTTCTGGGAGGCCAGGCGTGGCTTCCCTTGAGCCTCTTCGATCTTCCCTGGGATTCGTTCGCGTCCTCTCCGCTCGGAGGATCGGAAGGAATCGGATCGAAGCTTCAGGAGGAAAGATGGACAAAACCCAGGGCGCTGTCCTGTAGGGAATTCCATCCATCGACCATCCTCAATTCGTCATCTTCCATCGATGCTCTCACAGACTCTCAGAGGTCGTTCTCTGATTTTCGCGGGGGGCATTTGCGTCTACGCAACATGCTGGCGATTCCATTTTAAGCGTAAGATCGCCGATTGTCAAAAATAAAAAAACCGCCATCCGCGTGAAGACGCGATTTAGGCTTAGAAAGGCTTAACGGGGAGGTGGCGGGGCATTTGGGAACGGATGGGAAGGGGGTCTGGGGAGGGGGTTCAATGATGGCCGGAGGCCAGGCGAGTGAGTCGGAGATAGCCATCGTGGTGGGCCGTGGCGACGCGGAGGCCGTCTGGATGGAGATTCATGTCACGAACGGGGTTAGGAAGGGCGAGCCGGTGATGGGACCGGTCGGTTCCGGGCTTCCAGAAGAGGAGGAATCCGCCGCTGGTGCCGCTGGAGGCGGCGACGATTGAGCCATCGGCGAGGAAGCTGAGGTTCCAGACGACGCCACTGGTGATCCCGTCGGCGGTCAGGGTCCGGACGATTTTGCGTGTTCGGGAATCAAAGACAAGGACAAGCGGCTCGCTCACGGCGCCGAGGGGGTTGGAGGCCTTGTGCAGGCCGCCGGCGGCGATGAGCGAGCCGTCGGTCGAGGTCGCGAGGCCGCGGACGCCGCCGAACTCGACGAACTGGCTACCGTCGTGATGGTGGAGGGCGCTGGCGTCGAATGTGCCGATTTCGCGGCCGGTCGCGAGGTCCCAGCGTCGGATCGAGCCGAGCAGGTCGCCTGAGAGGAGCGTCTGGCCGCTGGGTTCGAAGGCGAGGGAGTAGACGTCTCCCTGGTGGCCGCCGAGGTCGTGGAGGCGACGGCCGGTGGCTGTCTCCCAGATCCGGACGGCGTGGTCGTTGCCGCCGCTGGCGAGGAGGCGGCCGTCGGTCGAGGTCGCGAGGGCCCGGACCCATCCCTGGTGGGCCTCGGTTTTCCGGAGGAGATGGGGAGTCTCCAGGCCGATCTCCCAGGCGACGATCCGACCGTCGCCGCCTCCCGAGTAGAGCGTCCCGCCGTTGGGCGTGGTTGCGAGGGCGAAGACCCAGGAGTCGTGCCCGCCGGTCAGCGGAACGTTTTTGCCGTCGGCGATGGCGAGGCGATGGATGGTCGGGCCCTGAACGCCGCAATAGACGAACTGGCCTTTCGGTTCGACCCGGCAGCAGACCATCGAGGTTCCGACGTTCCACTGCGCAGCGATGTGCGCCTTCCCCGGATCGAAGCCGGTGGGGATGCCCATGTGTGGCCTCGTTTTCCTTTTGGAGCTTGCGAAAGCGGCGAGTAGAGGTTCAAGATTTCGGATTCAGGATTCAATATTTTAGATCAACATGTTAAATTTGAATCATAAATTCAAGCGAGAACCGCCTGGATCGCCTTGGCGGCGGGATCGGCGATCGGCATTTCGCGGCCCTCGATGTCGAAGGAGTCGGTGGAGTCGACGCCGACGGCCTGGAGATAGGTGTGGAAGAGGGCGGCCGAGCTGACCTGGCCGTCGACGACCTCGGTCCCCCGAGCGTTGGTCTTGCCGTAGGCCGCGCCTCTCTGAATCTTGCCGCCGGCCAGGACGACACTCCAGGCGTGTGACCAGTGATCGCGCCCGTAGAGGTGATTGATCCCGGGGGTTCGGCCAAACTCGGAGTTGACGACGATCAGCGTACTGTCAAGCATTCCCCGGTCGTGGAGATCGGCGACAAAGGCGGCAAACGCCCGGTCGAACTCGCCGAGCTGCTCCAGGTGGAAGTTGAAGTTCTCGTTGTGCGTGTCGTAGTTTGCGTGCCAGACCTGCACGAAGGTGGCGCCCTGCTCGAGCAGGCGGCGGGTCATCAGGCAGTGCCGGCCGAAGGCCGTCTTGCCGTATCGGTCGAAGTCGCGGGGCGGCTCCTTGCTGACGTCGAAGACGTCTTTCCTTCGCATCAGTCCGAGGGCTTGCTCATAGGAATATGTGTAGGCCTCGGTGACGGCGGTCCGCCTGCGTTGGAGGAATCGCTCGTTGACCTGGCGGCGGAAGTCTTGCCGGGCGGCGTCCATCGCCTCGCTGACCTGGCCGGGGCGATCGGTGTACTGGGGTGGCTTTCCCTCGGCGAGGTGGACGCTCGAGTACCGGGGGCCCAGGTAGGCGGCATCGCTCCCGCGCCCGCCTCCGCCCCACGGGAGCAAAACAATATGCCCCGGAATGGCCGAGCCCTCGGGTGCCATCGTCCGGGCACAGACAGCCCCGAGCGCCGGATAGTCGGCCGCAGGCGACTGTCGACGCCCCGTCTGCATCAGGTACTGGCCCTTGCCGTGGTCGTCCTCGCTGGTGTTCACTCCACGCATCAGGCAAAGATGGTGCATTTGCCTGGCGACCTCGGGAAGAAGCTCCGAGATCCGGATTCCTGGCACGGAGGTCTCGATCGAGCGGAAGGGTCCACCCGTATCGGTTCCGGGCTTCGGGTCCCAGCTTTCGAGCTGGCTGAGGCCGCCGTGCATGTAGAAGACGACGACCCGTTTCTGGTCCTTTGCCAGCAATCCGGCGGCGGCCGGTCGGGTGAAGACTTCCAGTCCGCTGGCCATCGTCCCGGCGCCCGCGGCCACCATTCCGGCCAGGAATTTGCGACGGGCGATCGCGTGATCGGACGATCGGCAAGCGTAGTGGCATTCCATGGGTCCGGCCCTCCCGGAGATGGGGTGAGAAGAGGGATTGATCGGCCGCGATTAGTGATTGAATCGGAATTCGGCCGAGGTCAGGAGTCCCCAGACCAGTTCCTGCACGACCGGTGGTTTCTGCGGTGCGGGGACGGTGAGGAGGCGGGCCACCTCGTCGGCCTCGGGCCTGGTCGGCGGACGGCTCAAAATGGTCCGGTAGAGGTGGTCGGCGGCTTTTCGGGTGTCGGCCTCGGCGATCAACCGCTGGACGACAGTGCCCGGCGCCGGTGCGATCCATTGATTGATTGGACCGCCGTTGGAGGTGAAGA
>DAHZZC010000507.1 GCA_027435495.1 Planctomycetales bacterium | reverse complement strand
GGGATCGGGCACTTCATCGTGGTCCTCCGATCCGCCGGGGGATCCGTTCAGATCCTCGACTTCCCCAATCCTCCCACGTGGATCTCCGAGAGGAGGCTTTGGGACCTCTGGGATGGAATCGCCCTCCACATCGCGACCTCGGAGGAGTGTCTGCCCGGCGGAGACGACCGCCGCAGTCGATCGTGGTTGCCGGCCTCGTGCATCGCCGTCGGTCTCTTGTCACTTGCGCTCCTGGCATGGACGGGTCGGAGGACGACTCTCGAAAGACCCCGCCAGCGACAAGGATCGTGGATCCTGGTTATGTCCGCCATCGCCCCGGCGATCGTCGCGGCCCCGACGCTGACACGGTGGGGAAGTGATCGATCTTCACCGATCGAACGCGCATTGATCGAGGGTTCTCCCTCGTTCAAGACTATTGTGGTCGACTCGCAGGCTTTGAAGGACGGCGGAAAAAATCGCGTCCCCGTACGGTATCTAGTCCACAACCGCACGGACAGGGCCGCAGCCATCGCTCGGATCAGCTCGAGTTGCGGGTGCGCGCTGCCCAGGGTCTCGTCCCGGGAGATCCCTGCGGGCGAGTCGGTCGAGGTGGTCGTCGAGGCCGAGCCACTAGAGGGCCAACTCAGGAATTTTACGATCGACGTTCTGTTCGATCGGCCCCGGAACTTCCACATAGAATTATCCGGAAGCATTTCGTTCACAAAATAATACAACATAAGAGAAATTTTCATACGATTCTGCTGCATTCGCTTAGAAAGAAAAGAGCCCGCTCGCCAGTTCTTCCTCCCAATCGTCCATGAGTGGCCAATCCACGGCGCAGGTGCCGAAGTCGGACATATGGGTGTAACCCCGAAGGCGATCGATGGTGGCGTCGAGGAGGCGATTGTCCTTGCGGAAGATGGGGCCGTGTGAAGGAAGCAGGTATTCCACGTCGGAATTTCGGATGCGGCTGAGGCTCTCGATGTAGTCGACGAGACTGGAGCCGTGGTGGGCGTCGATCACGCCGACGCAGCCATCTCGGAAGATGTTGTCGCCGGAGAAGAGAAGATTCTGCATCCGGAGGGCGAGTTGGCCGGCGGTGTGGCCGGGAGTGCTCCAGACGGTCAGTTCGCGGTCGCCGACGGTGATTCTGTCCCCCTCGTCGATGGTCCGGTCGACCTTGCAGCGGGGCATCGGGATGTGGATTCCCTGGGCGTCGATCCGGGCGTAGGTGAGAACCTCGTCTCCCTCCTCAATGGCGGGAACGGAGCGCGGGTGGGCGACGACCTCGCATTTCAGGATCTCGCGGGCGCGGGCGAGGCCCTGGGTGTGGTCGACATCAGCGTGGGTCGCGATGATCATCTTGCAGGCGGAGAGGCTGAAGTCCATCTGTCGGATGAGCTCGAGGACGTCGGTGAGTTCGTCGAGGAAGCCGACGTCGATGAGGGCATACTCCGAGCCACCGTCGATGAGGTAGACGTTCACGCCCATCCGGCGGCCGGACTGATAATTCATCTCCAGGACGCCCGGGAACACATAACGGCGCGGGATCATTCGGGAAGTCGCCCCAGGAAGTCGGAGGAGGCCATGCTCAGGGACGCCGATATTTTACGATCGGACCCGGCGGCGCTCAACCGAAGAACGGACGGGAACGGACCGGCAGGTCGGGGCGTCCAAGAACGGGGCGAGAGGCGGGATCGGCACGACCGCGCCCTGGCCCGGACCCGACGGCGTCCGGCGACTTGACAGGGCGAGCGGTGCGGGTTAGGTTGAATGGACACCGAATTGATGGAAGTGCCGAGTTCTGCATGAGATCGGTCGATCGTCCCGGGCTCCAACGATCGTCCCGTTCCTGGGATTTGCGCCGCGCGGTTCCATTCCTGCACGGTCGCGGCCATTGCGTCGGCCGATCTGGCCGGGTTCGCGTTGTCCCCCCGTTCTTCGACCTGAGATGTTCCCCCGCGTTCTGTTCCTGACGAGGTTCGCCGATATGGCTGACGTGCTTCACCGCAGTCGATGGGGATCGCGATGGCCGCGGGCCATGGCGGCCGTCGTCCCGGCCGGCTTCCTCCTGCTGATGGCCGCTCCCGTCGCGACGGCACAGCCGGCGCCTCCGAAGGCGCAGGCTACCCCGAAGAAGGACGCCGGGGACGAGACCCAGGCGAAGGATGCCGCCGCTGCGGCCCCGGACGTCGCCGGGGCTCCGGACACCGACAACGATGACAAGTCGAAGCGGGTCGCGCCGGTCGAGGTCTTCAAGGACCCGAACGCGGAAGCGGTCCTCGACATCAGCAAGCTTCGTCCGCTGACGCCCGCCCCGTTCAGCAACCAGGACCTGCTCCGGGTCAAGGAGATGGCCCAGAGCCCGAACAACCGGGTCGATACGACGCTGATCGATCGAGTCGTGCGCGGCCTCGCGGCCCAGCTCACCGATCGAAGGAGCATCCAGTCGCTTCTGGAAGGTCCGACAACCACCGCGCTGCCGCAGCCGGGCAAGAAGGCCGCGGCGGCGAAGAAGCCTGAAGGCGACGGTGGCAAGGCCATCCAGATTGCGACCAAGAACCTCCTCGAGCCGATCTTCACTGCCCGTGCCGCCAAGAACGAGATTTTCCTCCGCGACTACAGCCAGAGCCTTCAGCGTCATCTGCCGCAGTTGCTCAAGAATCACCTGGTCCCTCGCGTGCAGGCCATGATCGTGCTGGGTGAGGCGGCCCCGCCCACCCTCGACGCGCTCAACATGTTTCAGTCGGAGCTCAGCAATCGGAGCCAGGTTCTCTGGGTGAAGCTCTGGGCGCTCCAGGGCATTACCAACATCAAGAGGAACGGCAAGGGGTTCGCGGCCAACGTCGAGAGCCAGGCAGCCCGGACGATCGCCGATTTCCTCGAATCCGAGCGGTCGCTTCCCTGGCTGATCCAGTTGCGCGGGCTCGAGGCGCTCGGTTATCTTCGCCAGTCCGGGCTGGCGGTTGAGGCGTCAAAGGCCCGGATGGCGAACACCGTGATGCTCTTCCTCGCCGCCGACCAGGCCCGAGGCGAGGTAAGGAGTGAGGCCGCCCGGACCCTCGGGCGGATGCAGGTCAACGCGGTTCCGAACTTCAACTTCTCGATGGTGGCATTTTTTGCCGGCAAGGTGGCAGTCGATCTCGCCACGGAGGTCAATGATCTGTACAGCGAGAAGCCGGCCCGTGCGGTCAACGCGACCCGGGCCAAATACTTCGTCGCGACGTTGATCGGTCCACTTTACGAAGCCTTCACCGGGGTTCCGGGCGAGTCGAACTCGGGCCTGCTTCAGAGCTCCCGATCGGATCCGAAATCGACCAAGTATGTCCGGCAGGTTTTCGATCTGATCCGCCCGGTCGCGCAGGAGTCGGTCGAGTTGCTGAACTCGCCGTCGAAGAGTTTCGGATCGCAGAAAAAGTCGCTCTCGGCGGCGGTCGACGCCCTGAAGGACTTCCTGGCGAAGAATCCGCCGGAGACCTGGATGCTGGTGCCAGGCGGTCGGGACTTCGGCCAGAACGGAGCGGGGAACGCCGCCGCCAGAAGGAGCGCCGAGGCGGCCCCGGCGATGGCGGGCCTTGGTCGTGGACGTTAGCGAGCCCCCGGCCGGCGCCGAGGGAGGCCGGCCCGGGGTCGCGATCGCGGTTCCCGAGATTCGCGACTATCACGAGATCAACAAGGAGATCGTCCACCATCTCGATGAGGGGCGACGGACGATCCGACTGTCGAGCGTGCGCGGCCAGCGTCTGCTGGCCGCCGGTCTGCGCGGAGGGTGGTCGGCAACGATCGAGATTGAAGGGGACGCCGGCCCCGAGCTGGCCGCTGGGCTCGACGCGCCTGGGCTGACCGTGATTGGTCTCGGGTCGGCGGCCGATGGCGCGGCGAGCGGTCTCCGAGCCGGGACACTGGTGATTCTCGGCCGTGTCGGTCCTGCGCTCGGCTACGCGATGCGAGGCGGCCTGGTCGTGGCGGCGGGATCGGTCGGTCCCCGAGCCGGCCTTGGACAGTCGGGGGGAGAAATCGTCGTGTTCGGCGAGGCCGGGCCGATGGCGGCCGAACGGCAGTCGGGCGGGCGGTTCCTCATCGCAAGGGGTCGGCTCGGCCCGCACCCGGGCTTCGGCCGGCGCGGGGGAGAACGAATCGAGGTCGCGGCTGATGACCTCTTCCGGCTGGAGATTCTGGATTCCGTGCGCGAATGGCTCGGGCCGGCGCTCCCTGTCATCGACAGTTCGGCCGGGGAGGTGCGAGCGTGAAGTTGTCACGGCGAATCACCGGCCTGATCCTTCTTCTCGGGCCCCTCTGCGGATGTACCGAGGAACTGGGGCCGGTCGCGATGCCCGTGGCGACCGTCGAGGGCATGGTGACCGAGGGTATCCTGCCGGTCTCGGGTGGATGGATCGAGTTCACGCCAGTCGAGGGAACGATCGGCCGGCTTCGGTCGGCCCGGCTCGGCAACGACGGGAGGTTTGTCGCCGAGGGGGTGGCGGTCGGAATCAACCAGGTCCGGCTGGTGAATGCGAGGATCGATGGCCGGCCCTACCGCGGCGTGTTTAGCCTGAGTTATTCCACAATCCGCCGGGAGGTCAGTCCGTATGACGCGAAACCGATCGCGATCGACCTCCTGATCGAGCAGGCGAAGTTCCAGAAACGATTCGAGCGACTCCAGGCCGGTCCGAAAAGGGGAGCGAATCCATGAGCGTCGGTCCGACGACGGACGCGATCGAATCGGTGGCCAGGGAAGCACCCGGCGGCGCCCAGATCCGGGCGATCTATCGAGACAGCGACGGCAACATGCATCTCGATTGGCCGGCCGACCGAATCGAGGAGGCCGTGCAGAGTGGGGGCGGGACGCTCTGGGTCGACTTCATGGCCGCCAAGGAGGCCGGAACTCGCGAGGTCGAGACCTGGCTGCATCGCGTCTTCCCTTTCCACCCGCTCGCCGTCGAGGACGCGCTCCGCGAGACGAATCTTCCCAAGGTCGATGACTGGAGCGGCTATCTCTACGTGGTCTTCCGTGTCCCCCGGATGGAACCGGGCTCCGACGTCCTGGAGATGCATGAGCTGGACATCTTCCTCGGCGGGAACTACCTCGTCACCTTCCACGTGATGCCGATGGAGATCCTCGACGCCGAGCGCGAGGCGATCGCCCGAGACCCACGCGACCGGCTCCGCCACGGGGCCGATCACCTGCTCTTCCGGGTCCTCGAGCGGGCCGTTGACCAGGCTCTCACGGCGATCGAGGAGATGGACGAGCGGGTTGATGATCTCCAGGACGCGGTCATTGAGGACGCATGTCCAGCGCTTTTGCGCTCGATCTTCCGGATCAAGCGGTCAGCCATCCAGCTTCACAAGACCCTGGCCCCTCAACGCGAGGTTCTCAACCGCCTGGCCCGCGACCCCTACGAGCCGATTCGCGAGGAACATCGCGTTTACTTCCGCGACCTCTACGATCATGTTGTTCGGATTCACGACATCTCCGAAAGCCTGCGCGACCTCATCGCCGGGACCCTCGAAACCTATTTATCGGTGATTTCGAACCGGACCAACGACATCATGAAGACCCTGACGATGGTCACGGTCATGTTTTTGCCGATGTCGTTCCTGGCGGGTTTTTTCGGGATGAACTTCTTCGGGGAGCGGTTGGCGCTCGACCTCCCGATGCCCCGGGGCTTGCTCTTCGCCGCGACCTGCGGGATTATGGCGATATCGCCATGTTTCATGTGGGTTTACGCGAAGCGCCGGCGATGGTTTTGAGCGAAGTCAGGCGAGGCCACGATGAACGCACGATGGCGGCTCCGCCCGCATGATCCGGTCCGCGTGCAGGAGCTGAGCCGGCTCTCCGGGCTCGCTCCGCTGGTGGCTCAAATCCTTCTCAATCGAGGGATCGACCAGCCGGATCGCGCACAGGCGTTCCTCGACGCGAAGATGGCCGGTCTGCACGACCCGGCCAATCTCCCCGGCGCCAGCGAGGCCGCCGCCCGGATCGTGGAGGCCGTCCGGGCCGGGCGCAAGATCCTGATCTACGGCGATTACGACGTCGACGGCGTCTGCGGAACGAGCATCCTCTGGTCGTGCCTGAAGCTCGCCGGCGCGAAGGAGCCGGGTTATTACATCCCGCACCGGGTCGAGGAAGGATACGGCGTCAACATCGAGGCGTTGCGGCGGCTTGCGTCCGAGAATCCCTCATCGCTGATCGTGACGGTCGATTGCGGGATCTCGGCGATTGCCGAGGCGGCCCTGGCGCGGGAGCTGGGTGTCGAGCCGATCGTCACCGTTCACCACACAATCGGGGGCGAGCTTCCCGGGGCCTCGGTCGTCGTCCACCCGAGACGGCCGGGCGGTTCCTATCCCTGCGGCGATCTCTGCGGTGCGGGGGTCGCGTTCAAGGTGGCGTGGGAAGTGTGCAAGAGCTTCGGCGACGGCAAGCGAGCCAGCCCGCACCTTCGCGAGTTCCTCATTCGGTCGCTCGGGCTGGTCGCCCTGGCGACGATCGCCGACGTCGTTCCGCTCTCGGATGAGAACCGGATCATGGTCCGGCACGGACTGGCCGGGATTGCCGCGAAGCCCACGATCGGCCTGGAGGCGCTGATTGAAGTGGCTGGCAACCGGTCGCGCAAGAAGCTGAATAGCGGGACGGTCGCCTTCCAGCTCGCGCCCCGGATCAACGCCGCCGGCCGGCTCGAACGGGCGATGATGGCCGTCGAACTGCTGACGACCGACGACCCGCTTCGCGCCCGGCAGCTCGCCGCCGAACTTGACCGCTGCAACCAGCGCCGGCAGGAGATTGAGCGAAAGACCGTCGAGGAGGCCCGCGCGATGATCGAGGCCGAGGGTGGACTCGGCGATCGTCGATCGATTGTGCTGGCTGGGGGGGGATGGCATCCGGGCGTCATTGGGATCGTCGCCGGTCGCCTGGCCGAAACCTACCACCGGCCAACCGTCGTGCTGGCCAAGGGCGAGGAACTGGCGCAGGGGTCGGCTCGATCGATTGCTGGCTTCGATCTCTACGAGGCGATTCGCGACTGCTCGGCCCCGCTCAAGGCCTTCGGCGGCCATGCCGCCGCGGCCGGGCTGAAGGTCTTGCCCGAGCGGATCGAGGAATTCGCAAGTCTCTTCGAGGAGCGATGCCGCGGGGCGCTCACTCCGGAGCATCTGGAACGGGTCATCACGGTTGACGCCGAGGTTCCGCTGGCCGCTCTGACGCTCCGGACTGTCGAGAACCTGGACCGGCTCGAACCATACGGGATCGGCAACCCGAGGCCGGTCCTCGCGGCCAGCCAGCTTGAGGTGGTCGGCGACCCGAAGCTGATGGGCGAGCAGAAGAACCATCTCTCGATCCGGGTCCGGCAGGGAGAGGCGATCCTCCGGGCGGTCGGCTGGAACATGGCCGAGCGCGGCAAGGCGCTCCAGGCCGGTTGCCAGTGCTCGCTGGTCTTTCAGCCGAGCATCAACGAATGGAACGACCGACGCGAGGTCCAGCTTGAGATCAAGGACTTCGCCATCGACGGCGCGGCCCCACCCCGCGAGCATCGGGCGGCCCCGGCCGCGATACCGACGGGCTGAGTCGGGGTTCTCTCCCTCAGGAGGATCTCGACCAATCTCCCGAGATCAGGGCCGGAATCGGAGAATTGCGATGTCTCGTCTCATGCGTGGACTGATTGGCTGCGTCGTCGCGACCGCGATGGTCGGTGGCGCCATGGGCCAGGCGGCCAAGAAGAAGGCCGAGGCGGC
>DAHZZC010000506.1 GCA_027435495.1 Planctomycetales bacterium | reverse complement strand
CGGGGCAAGGGCCGGAACATCGAAGATCACGCAGGCCGGAGGAAGCGTCATCACCCCGAGCTGAAGCGCCGCCGACGTGGCAATCGCCCAGAACAGGTACGGGTTCGACAACAGCCCCAGCGCGGGGAGCGTCCGCGACGGGCTCCGGCAGGCGAAGGCGAAGAATAACTGCGCAAACGCCAGGGCCCCGAAGGTGGCTGCCTGGGCCTGCGCAGGATCCTCCCCGTGCCGATAACTCGTCGCGAAGGCCAGGGCGCCGACCGCCGTCATCAGGGCCCCCTGACACAAAATCATCAGGCCGATCCGCCACGTGACCACCGGCTCCCCGGGTGGGCGAGGCGGCCGGTCCATCAGGTCCCGCTCGGGCGGCTCCATCCCCAGGGCCAGCGCGGGGAGCCCGTCGGTCACCAGGTTGACCCACAGGAGCTGGACCGCCGAAAGCGGCGCCGGCCAGCCAATCAGGGCCGCCAGCAGCATCAGCATCACCTCGCTGGCGTTGCTCGCGAGCAGGTAGTGAATAAACTTGCGAATGTTCGCGAAAATGCCGCGTCCCTCTTCAACGGCGCTGACGATCGACGCAAAATTGTCGTCGGTGAGAACCATGTCGGAAGCCTCGCGAGTAACATCCGTACCGCTGATTCCCATGGCGATGCCAATGTCCGAGGCCTTGAGGGCGGGGGCATCGTTGACGCCGTCCCCGGTCATCGCGACCACCTCCCCGCGAGCCTTCCACGCCTGGACCACTCGCAGCTTGTGCTCGGCCGAGACCCGGGCGAACACCGCGACCTCCTCGACCGCCGAGGCCAGGTCGGCGTCGCTCAGCCCGTCGAGTTCTCGCCCCGAGAGGGCCCGGTCGCCGGCGCGGGCGATCCCCAACTCTCGGGCAATCGCCAGGGCGGTGATCGGGTGGTCGCCCGTGATCATCACCGGGCGAATTCCAGCGCGTCGGCAGAGGCCCACCGCGACCCTCGCCTCGTCGCGAGGCGGGTCGATCATCCCGACCAGGCCGACGAAGATAAGGTCTTCCTCGCGACGCGCCGACTCGTGATCCGCGTCGGGGTGGTGCCGCTCGGCCAGTCCAAGCACCCGCAGAGCCTCCGACGCCATCCCCTCGGCCGTCGCTCGAATCTCGGCCCGGCGTTCGGACGAAAGCGGTCCAGCCTGCCCGTGCCGCCACTCGCTCCGGCATTTTTCGAGGATGACCTCGGGGGCGCCCTTGGTGTACATCGTCGCCGAGCCGGCGGGTCCTCGGACTAGAACGGACATCGCCCGCCGCTCGGAATCGAAGGGAATCTCGTGGAGAACGTGGTCGTCTCGGTCCCTTGCCTCGATCTCCGCCTTCCGCGCCGCGACGATCAGCGCGCCCTCGGTCGGGTCGCCAATGACCTTCCAGCCTCCTTCACCGCTGGGATGGCGCGTGACCTGGGCGGCGTTGCACCAGGCGGCGATCCGCATCGCCCGGATCAGGTCGGGGCGGTCACCCGGGTCGATGGGCGTGCCGTCGCCGTCCTTCGGATGGAATCCCCCCGTTGGCTCGTAGCCGGCGCCGCTAACCTGGTAGTGGGCGCTCCCGGTGACAACCTCGCGGACGGTCATCTCGTTCCGGGTCAGCGTTCCGGTCTTGTCCGAGCAGATCACGGTCACCGAGCCAAGCGTCTCGACGGCCGGCAGCTTGCGCACCAGCGCGTTCCGCCGGACCAGTCGCTGGAGGCCAATCGCCAGAACCAGGGTGACGACGGCCGGAAGCCCCTCGGGAACGGCCGCGACGGCAAGGCTCACCGAGAGGAGGAACGATTCCAGAAACGCACCCCCACGGATCAGTCGAAGGGCGAGAATCAGGGCGACAATCACCAGAATGACCGCGATCAGCGCCTTGCCCAGCTCGTCAAGCCGGCGCTGGAGGGGGGTCGGCTCGCGGTCGGCCCGCGCGAGCAGACCCGCGATCTTGCCCAGCTCGGTCTCCATCCCCGTCGCCACAACGAGTGCGTCGGCCTTGCCGGAGGCAATCGCCGTTCCCATGTAGAGCATGTTGCCGCGGTCCCCCAGCACGGTCTCCGGGGCGGCCACGTCGTCGGCATCCTTCTCCACCGGGACCGATTCGCCGGTCAACGAGGCTTCCTCGGCCCGGAGAGCCATCGAGCGAAGGAGCCGGGCGTCGGCCGGAACGCGGTCGCCCGCCTCCACCACGATTCGGTCGCCCGGAACGAGATCTCGCGCCGGGATCGATCCCAGCGCCCCGTTCCTTAGCGCCTTCGCCAGCGGCGCCGAGAGCCGTCGAAGCGAGGCCAGGGCCCGCTCGGCTCGCTCCTCCTGGACGAAGCCAATCACGCCATTGAGAACCACGATGGCCAGGATCGCGACGGTGTCAATCAGGTCGCCCAGCGCACCCGAGACGATGGCCGCGATCAGCAGGATGGCGACGAGGGGCTCGGCAAACTGGGCGACGAAGCGCCGCCAGGCCGGTGGCGGCGGAGCTTCTCGAAGTTCGTTCGGGCCGTAGATGGCAAGGCGCGACTCGACCTCGGCGGCGATGAGTCCCCGGTCGGGATCGACGCCGAGACGGGCGAACACGACGTCGACAGGCTCAGCATGAGGGGCCATCGCCCGGGACGAATCCGGTTCGATCCAGGGGCTTTCTTCGCGTGGCGCTCGGCTCATCGATTTCGATGCCCTTCGGCCGGGAAGACCGTTATTGAGGAAGGGGTCGCGTGAGTCGAGCCCATCAAGGCGGAGCGCTGGCCCCCTGGCCGCGCCGGCAAGCTATCGGAGCCGGTGGGCGACCAACCAGCAGACCATCGCCCACGAGAGCCCCGCCGCCCATCCCGCGAGGACATCCGTGGGGTAGTGGACGCCGAGATAAATCCGGCTCATCCCGACAAGGGCGGCCAGCACCATCGCCACGGAGAGGATATACAGCTTCAGCCGCCTCTGCGGCAGGGATTCGGCCAGGATGGCCCCGATCGTCAGGTAAAGCACGACCGCGACCATCGAGTGGCCGCTTGGAAAGCTCGCGAATTCGGCCCGCGTCAGGCCCGGAACCAACGCCGGGCGAGGCCGCGCGAAAAAAACCTTCAGAAGCAGGCAGAGAATCTGGCCCCCCAGCGTCGAGCCGACGACCAGCAAGGCCGCTCGATAGCCTTGCACGATCAGCAGGTACCCGAGCACCGCCGCCACCACCAGGCCCACCACGACCGGGCTGCCAAGGGCCGTCAGGTCGCGGACCCACTCCTCGAACCAGGCCGGATCGAGCGGGTCGGACAGGTCGCTCGGATTCCTGAGCGAGCGAAGCAACCCCTCGTCGATCGCGTGCGTCTCGCCTTCCACTACCTCGTCGGCCAGCTCGATGAAGGCCCAGGCCCCACCGACCGCCACCAGCGTCGCGCCGAGCACCACCAGGTCGAGGTTAGCCCTCCAGGCCCAGGCTCGCCCCAGAGCGGCTCGAAGGTCGATCCCCACGGCAAGGCCCCCTGTGCTCGATTCGTCGAGGGATCGGGCACGCGACCACGGATCGGCGCCGGGCGGTTGCCCGGTTTCTCGTCCCAGCATATCCTGGAACCCTGGGACAGGGAGAGTCCTCGCCATGACAACCGCGTCCGCTGCCGGACGCCTCAAATCGGAGGGCCTCCCGTGCATCGGTTCGCCAACATCCTCGTCTGTAGCCGGGCCGGCTCGCCAACGCCGGGAGCCATGCGACGCCTTGACGACCTCGCGGCAAAAAGCGGCGCCTCGATCGAACTGATGGACGTGATCGAGCCGTTCCCCTGGTACACCCGGCTGATGCTCCCTCGCTCGAAGGAGCTCCAGCACCTCCGGGCCGAGCATGAGGCCGCACGCCTCGATGCGTTCGCCGCGGCGATGAAGCGGAAGGAGCACAACGTCGCCACGAAGGTTGCCAGCGGGCGGCCGGGCCTCGAACTGATCAAGGAGGTGCTCAGGGGCCAGTATGACCTGCTCGTCAAGGTCGCCGAGCCCGACCACGCGACCTCGTTCGGCTCGACGGACATGCGGCTCCTGCGCAACTGCCCGTGTCCCGTGCTGCTTCTGCACCCGGAGACGCAGGAAAAGGCGTTCCAGAAGATCCTCGTGGCCGTGGACCCCACCCCAGAGCCCGACGTCCTCGACGAGCTTCATCTCCGCGAGGAGATCCCACCCGAGGCGCACGCCCTGAACCACACGCTCGTCCGGCTGGCGACCGCGCTCGCCGAGTTGGAGGGGGCCGAGCTCCACCTCGTCCACGCCTGGTCGGCCCCTGGCGAGGACCTCCTGCGTGTTGAGGGACGGGTGGCCCACACGGAGGTCGATACGTATGTCACGAGCCTCTGGGAGGAGCACCGACGTGCTCTGGACCGGCTGCTCGCCGAATGCCCGATCAGCCAGGCCAGGCGGCACGTCCACCTGATCAAGGGCCAGCCAGCGGATGTCCTCACGGAATT
This sequence comes from Planctomycetales bacterium, assembly GCA_027435495.1. GTDB lineage: Bacteria > Planctomycetota > Planctomycetia > Isosphaerales > Isosphaeraceae > JAKAUH01. Next base: position 3,217 of record DAHZZC010000506.1, on the reverse strand, counting down.
TGCGAGGACGAATGGCGTCGACCTGATGGTCATGGGAACGGTGGTGCGCACCGGCATCCCGGGGCTCCTCATCGGCAACACCGCCGAGACCGTCTTCCACCGGGTAAAGTGCTCGATCCTCGCGGTCAAGCCGGAGACGTTCGTCAGCCCGGTGACGCTGGACGGTTAATCTCCGGCTGGCCGAGCGACCGGGCGATCCCCAGCCGAGCCGAGCGGCACGCCCAGGACGGGAAACGTGGACCTGGACGCAGCCAGGTGGGGGAACGGGGCCGCAGCTCGTTGTCGCAAGTCAGAAAACGAGCCGTCCCCGTTGAACGAACTCGCTCCTCCGACGAGCGGGGAGTGGAGACGGAGCGAAAGCCACCGCGCCACTCCTCGACTCGACACGATTCGACTCGATACGACTCGCTCCCGATTGTCCTGGGATCTCGCGGAAGGATGGGACCATCCGGCCTGGGAGATCAATAGGAGTCGGACGACACGACCTCGCCATTACCTCGGGTTCCGAGCGCCCACCAGGTTATCATGGCGATCGAGTTCTTGATGAATCTCACGCTGCCATCGGCGAACGCGATGTTGACCCCGCCGGGATGGTAGCTCGAGGCGTTGACGTAGTCGGCGTGGCGGGTCTGGGGGCAGCAGTTATTCCGGCAAGCCCCCCATTTCGCGACTCCGCCGCCGTTCGGGGGGATCACTGTGTTGAACATCGTGTAGCCCATCGCACCGCACGACCATCGAAAGCCGCCGCCCTCCCGGCCGCCGCCCTCTCTCTGATACGTGGCATTGCAGATCGCGACATCGGCCATGACCACGGTGAGACCCGCGGTATTGACGTCGTAGAAATACACCCCCTTGAGGTTGTTCGTGCCGCCCGTCCCCTTACCCGGGATCATTTCGAAGTTCGTGTTCTGATCATCGGCGATCATCTCGGCAAAGGCGACCGTGTTGGACGTCCCATCCGTGACACTCGCGATGTTGTAAGCCCTCTGGTACGCGAAGATCCCCGTGCTCTGCTGCGCATTTTGAATATTGGGCGTCGCCTCGGGGTAGCCAACGGTCGTGGTGCCCTGGCTCCCCATGTAACTGTTCAGCGACCCGACGTTGGCGAAGACCGCGGCCTCCTGGCCCGCGTTCGGGTCCGAGGGGCAAATGAACGCACTCACCTTGGTGTTCGTCGCCGTCGAATTGGCCATGTAGCCATAGTTCCGGGCCCACTCCGGCGCGACGCTGAAGTTGCACGCGTTGTAGATCGTACCGCCTTCAAGGTACGCGAGCATCTGGGCATGCGCGCTCCAGTTGCTCCAGTCGGTGAAACTCGTCGACCCATTGAACGGGGCCAGGGACGCCCCCAGCGGGAAGGAGTTGGTCGCCGAATGGTAGTTGTGCAGGGCCAGGCAGACCTGCTTGAGGTTATTCACGCACTGGGCTCGCCGGGCCGCCTCGCGCGCCGCCTGGACGGCGGGGAGCAGCAGCGCGATCAGGACAGCGATGATCGCGATCACCACCAGCAACTCAATCAGCGTGAAGCCTCGACGGGATTTGATACGCATGGGTATCCCTCTGGATGTGGAAAAAAGTATGGACGATTCACGAGGCCGGCCCCGCGAAGAGCCGGGAGCACCTCGACACCAGAAGTCCCAGGGACCGGCGCAATCACTTCTTCTTCGCGGTCTGAGACTTCATGAAGTCCTCCATGTTTTTGTTCGACTGCTCGAGCGTCGGAGGGATCGGGCTCCCGTCCGCTTTCCCCTGGTTGCTGGGGGCATCGCCGCAGCCCGGAGACGCGATCGCCATGAAGCCGAAAACCGCCAGGAGTAAGGCGACTCGCACGAAATGGTCTCGACATCCTCGGCTCATGGAATCCACCTCCACTAGATCATTGAGATCGGAATTAGGCGCAGAGATGACGTTGAGGAACAGCCGAAGAGGACTGCTCCCAGTAACCCACGACATTTTCATTCGGGGTTTGCGGACCACCCCGGCACGCTTCCCGCCAGGGCGGTCGCCGAAGGTTGCTGAATCTCGCCGGATGCGCTTGCACGAAGGCCCGGTTCAACGACCGAAAATCGCACCTACCGTGGCCTGGAATCGTGGAAGCCTAAAATACCTCCCGAATCCAGAGAATCCAAGATGCCAGCAGGCCAAAACGCTCGGATTGTGGTGACTCGTTCGATCACGATGGCTAAGGAGGTAGAATGCTAGCACGCACAAAAATAGCAAGACATGGCGAAATGGCGTTCACCTTGGTACCAGGGAACTTCTAATGCCTTGACGGAAAATGAGTTGCGATATCCAGACGTCCATTGACTACGAATTGAATGTGAGTGTCTGCAGTGATCGATGTCTTTCGTTTTCTGGACCGGAACGCGGAATGTGGACGAATAAATTCGTTTTGCCTCCGCGTGGAGTACCGGCAGCGGTCCACCTGAAAAATGGGGACGGGCACCCGCGCTCCGGAGCCAGTCCCCGTTTCGCGGAGAGCCAGGAAGGAAGTCAGGCGGGAGCGGGGCCTCAGCGAAATCTTGCAAATTCTCAGCCTCATGCTGTTCGAGAAAACTCCTGTTTTTCAGGGATTGGGTGAAAACACCACGACAAAGGAGACCCGGAGGTCAGTCGAATTCACGCGAGATTTTTAACGACTCCATTGACACGACCATCACCAGAAATCTAAGATGTCTCGATGCTCAGGACGCCATTCGGCCAGCGGAGACTCCTCCGATGCGCTCTCCCTTCAGGCGATCTGGCGGAATTCGATTTTCTCCCAACGGGACCGACCCGGTTCCCCATCAACCACACCACGCCGTCGCGGTGATTGGGCTGGCCCTGATGGTGGCGGCATCGGCCTCGTGGGCGGCGCGAGCCTGGAGGCGCGAGCCGGGGAAACTGGTGGCGACGAGCCCCGAGATCGTCTGGCAGGCGCCCGCTTCCGAGCCCGGGAAGGGCGGCAGTGCCTCGGCGTCGTTCGAAGTCACGAACCTGGGGGGAGAGCCGGTTCAAATCATCGCGACGGAAAGCGGGTGTGGATGCGCCACGCCTATCGGGGAGTCGCCTCTCTCGGCGAACCCGATCGTCGTCTCGGTGACGGTCCAGGGAGGGGACGAACCGTGAGGATGCCCAATCGTCCCGGCCCGAGGCGGGAAACGGCCGGTTACACCCTGATCGAACTCCTGGTCACGATCGGGATCATCGGGATCCTGGCGGGGCTCTTGCTCCCCGG
>DAHZZC010000505.1 GCA_027435495.1 Planctomycetales bacterium | reverse complement strand
TACGCATTCCCCCGGCGATTGCAACGGGGCGCGTCGGACAAAAGTCGGAATCGCGGATCGTCGTGGCGAGGAGACGAGGGTGTCTGCGATTGCGATCGCGACTGGGGCGCCCGCCATGTGACCGGGTGAAGAAGCCCCGGGACGAGGCGCAAGGTCGCCGGAGCCGCATACGGATACGCGACCGTCTCAAATCGTTCAACCCTGGGTTCAGCCCTGTAGGAGCCGGCTCCAGCCGGCGATCAGCGCGGCACCTCTGGCTTCGTCAGGGCTGTCCACCTTCCCAGGCCGCCTGCCACCCAAGCCGGATACGCGACCGTCTCGAAACGTTGAACCGTGGGCTCAGCCCTGATGGTTTTTGACGGTCAAAACCGGTAAATCGCATGTACAGTATCTGTCGGTCCGCGATCGTTTTCAATGCGTGCGTTGCACGCTTGCCGATCGATGCACCTACCGATTTTCAAGGTCAAAGCTCATTAGGAGCCGGCTCCAGCCGGCGATCAGCGCGGCACCTCTGGCTTCGTCCCGGTCGGGAGCGGGAGCTCCCTCCTACATGGGCAAATCCTCTCATCCATCCTGAATCGTCCTATCGTCGTCAGGGCTGTCCACCTTCCCAGGCCGCGTGTCGCTCGCGCTCGACGCGGGCGTCCAGTTCGGCGGGGGTCGCGTGAGAGGGGAACAAGGTAATGTCAGAGCGGCTCACACGGCTGGCTCGTCCATCTCCTGATGAACGACTTCCTCGGCTAATCGTTCGAGCCGGAGGGCCAGGGTCTCGCGGGTCATCACGAGAATATAGCCGTCGCCATGCCTGTGATCAGCCCGATTGTCGGCCTGGTGATCCTTCAGGCTGAGCACCTCAAGCTGATCGACCTTCCCGGAGCCGCGAGCCTTGGCGTCGCACACGACCGAATATGACTCGTCGCCGATCGGGGCCTCGACCAGAACGTCCGTCTCGCCCGAGGCGCCGAGTTGCTGGACAGCGAAGCCGAGTCGCTCGAAGGCCCGCGCCAGGGCGGCCTCGAAGCGAGACGGCTGTGCCGAGTCTGTCGCAGCCGATCGTAATTCCTCCAGGAGCGAATCCAGCGGCCCCGGCGCAGGCCCGGGTCGATCCGCCAACTCCTCTTGACGATCGTCCCTCGCCGCTTGTGTTCGCGACCGGGCCGGTTACGATGAGACGCCAGGTCGGCGCCGGATCGGCCCCGCGCCGCGATCTTCCTCGGAGCGGAGTCCCGACCGCGATGCCACGGACCCATTCATCCCGCCGATTCCTCGGACAGATCGCAACGCTCGCGATCCTCCTTACCACCACCACAACGACCACCAACGCCGACGAGCCGATCACGTCGACGATCTACCCGGCCAGCGACTTCCCCTCGCTGGCCGTCGGCGTCGACCCCGGATTCGTTGGCGAGGCGACCGTCTCCGTCTGGGCACCCTCGCGCGACGACTGGAGCCTCACCACCGAAGGCGAGACGATCACCCTCAAGCTCCAGCACAGCCCCGGCGACACCGTCCCTCGATGGCACAACCTCGGTACGGTGAAGATCGTCCAGCATCGGACGATGAAGATCGTCGTCGCCTATCGCGAGGAGAAAATGCCGGCCGACAAGGACGCGGCGAAGAAGAAAACCAAAAAGAAGCCGGCCCCTCGACCCGTTCCCGCGTTCCTGCGGCTCTCCACCCAAAAATCGCCAGCGCCGAGCCTCGACCTCCTCCGCGGCCGGGTCGACACGATCGAGGCTTCCCCGGATCGGCGCCGAGGCGAGGTCCGGACAAACCAGCAGGGCGCCGATTTTGAGGCCCCGCCCACCGCCGAGGCCTGGCTCGACCGCCAGTCGCACCTCCGCGACCAGTTGCTCGTCACGCTTGGCCTCTGGCCGATGTTCCCGAAGACACCCCTGAAACCCCAGGTCTTCGGCAAGCTCCATCGCGACGGATACACCATCGAGAAGGTCGTCCTCGAAACCTTCCCCGGCTTCACACTCAGCGGCAATCTCTATCGGCCAGAAAGCGCCTCCGGCAAGATCCCCGGTCTCCTCTGCCCACACGGCCACTGGGAAGACGGACGACTCAATCCCGAGGTCCAGCAGCGCTGCATTCGATGGGCAAAACTCGGCTGTGCCGTCTTCATGTACGACATGGTCGGCTACAACGACAGCAAGCCCTTCACGCATGAATTTCTGAACGATCGCCTCCGCCACTGGGGCCTCAGCCTGCCGACGCTTCAAACCTGGAACAGCATCCGGGCGCTCGACTGGTTGACCTCGCTCCCGGACGTCGACGTCACCCGGATCGGTTGCACGGGCGAATCGGGCGGCGGGACGCAGACCTTCCTTCTGACCGCGCTCGACGACCGGATCAAGATCTCCGCGCCCGTGGTGATGGTCTCCGACAGCTTCCAGGGCGGCTGCGTTTGCGAGAACGCCGCCGGCCTCCGGATCGGCACCGACAACGTCGAGTTCGCCGCGATGTGCGCCCCGCGCCCGCTCTTCCTGGTCGGAGCCTCCGGCGACTGGACGAAGCTCACGATGGAACGTGCCTACCCGGCGATTCGAGGGGTTTACTCGCTGATCGGCTCCACGAACCGGGTCGGCGCGCAGGTCTTCAACTTCCCACACAATTACAACCAGACGAGCCGGAACGCCGTCTACGCGGCGATGGGCCGATGGCTCCTCGGCCTCGACGAGCCCGAGAAGACCCGCGAAGGCAAGCAACAACCCGAGAAGCCCGAAGACCTCCTTACCTTTGGCCCCAGCCACCCCGCGCAGAAGGACCGGAAGACGCCCGAACAACTGGAAGCTTATCTGATCCAGACCCGCCGCCGCCAGCTCGACGC
>DAHZZC010000504.1 GCA_027435495.1 Planctomycetales bacterium | reverse complement strand
TCCTGAGGACCCCAGGGTGGCTTCGAGCCAGTTGCGTGCGGGTTTGGGGATTTCCGGCGAGCAGAGGCGGGCGCATCCCACGAGTAATCGGGCGGCCAGTTCGGGGACGTCGATGACCGCCCGGCCATCGGCCCGGGATTCCCACTCCTCGAAGAGCCCGACGTCGACCGGATCACTCTCGTCGGACTCGCCGATCGCGTCGAGCAGCCCGCGCCGGACATCGCAGAGGAAGGCGGCGGTCTGTTGACGGCCGAGGTCGTCAACGGTTGCGATCACGATGGTGGCGCGTCCCTCACCGTCGACCTCGGTGACGAGCGAGCGTCGGATTCTCGGATCGAGCCGGTCGACGGCTCTGGACGCCTCGGCGGATCGGATCGCGGGCGTTGCGCGGAGACCGCCTTCGAGCAGGGCGAGCAGGAGGCGCACGCCCTCACGATCGGCGAACGGGGAGAGGGCCTCGGCAACAGAAGTGCGGGTCTCGTCGTCGAGGCCGGCGAGAGCCTCGAAGGCCGGCCGGGACTCGTCCGGATTTTCTTCGAGACGGTCGACGATCTCGGCGAGCCAGTCGGGCCTCTCGTTCGCTTCGATCCATCGGGGTGGAGAATCGGGCGGATCCATCGCGTCCCATCCTGGGCGTACAGCCCCTCGGCGGTCAGGCGAGCCTTGGCCACTGGCCGCCCGAGCCGGCCCCGGCCGACGATTCCACCTGCGCCCTCTCGTAGAGAGTCGGTTCGAGCTCGGTGAGGAACCGGCTGGGCGTTGTGAAGACGACCGGTCCGCGTGCCCCTCTTGGGAGGCAGAGCGGGTAGCTGATCGTCAGTTCGTCACGGGCCCTGCTGATCCCGACGTAAAAGATCCGCCGTTCCTCCTCCTCGCCGCCTGGCTCCTCGATGGCCCGGCGGTGCGGGAAACTCTCCTCGACCATCCTCGGGATGAAGACGTGCGACCATTCCAGCCCCTTCGCCTGGTGGATCGTGCTGAGGACCAGGACGTCCTTCGGCTCCTCGGTCGCGACGGTGTCCATTCCGTAGATGTCCCCCGCGAGGATCAAATCGGCGATCAGCCGTTCGAGGCTTTCGTACTTGTCGGCGAGCAGGGCGAACTGCTCGATGTCGGCGATCCGGTTATCGGGCCGCTCGTATTTCTGCTTCACAATGCTCGGGTAGCCTCCCTTGAGGATCGCCCCGATGGCCGCGGCCGGATGCGATTCGGGATCGGTCGCCCGGAGCTTGCGGAGATCGGCGACGAACCCGGCGAAGAACCCCTTGCTTCGAGCCGGGAGGATCGCCATCGCCCCGGCCGACTCGATCGCCGCGGCCGGGTTGTCGCTCTTTGCCAGCCAATCGAAGAGCGCCGACGCCTTCACCGGCCCAACTCCCGGAATCAGGAGCAAGAGCCGCCGCCATGACGCCTCGTCGCGCGGGTTGACGATGATTCGCAGGTGGGCCAGCACGTCCTTGATATGCGCCTGCTCGAAGAATCGAAGACCGCTTCGGATCGTGTACGGAATCCCTCGCGCCAGGAGCTCCCCCTGGAGCAAGATACTGTCGTAGTGGTTCCGATAGAGGACGGCCATTTCGCCAAGGGCCAGCCCTCGGTCTCGCTGATCGAGGATCTGGTCGCAGAGAAAAGCCGATTCGTCATAGGCATCGTCGGCCGAGACGACCAGCGGGAGGACGCCGTCGGACCGGGCGGATTGCAGTTCCTTCGGGAAGCCTGTCTGGTTATGGGCGATGGAGGCTCGTGTGAGGGTGACAATCTGGGGCGTCGACCGGTAGTTGATCTCCAGCCGGAAGATTCCGGCGCCTGGGTGGCGGTCGGCAAACTGGAGGATGTTGTCGTAATCGGCGCCCCGGAATTTATAGATCGACTGGGCATCGTCGCCGACGGCGGTGAGGTTACCCGCGCCCGACGCGGCAAGCTGCTCCAGGATTCCGACCTGGACGGCGTTGGTGTCCTGCATTTCGTCGATAAGGAGGTGGCGGAACATCGAGGCCTGTCGGTCGCGCTCGTCGGGGAATTCGTCGATCAGGCGTCCCCATTGCAAGAGGAGGTCGTCGTAGTCCATGCAGTTGGCCGAGAGCTTGCGTGCGGCGTAGGCATTACCGACCTTCGCGATCGATTCGGCCCATTGGGCGAGGTCGGGATGGCGATCGGCGATGACCTCGTCGATCGGCCGTCGGATGTTTGCGGCGAAGCTGAGCAGGTGCAGGACCTCGGCGGGCCGGGGTGCCATCTTGCCGGTCCCGGTGATCTGGGCGTCGTCCATGGCCAGGCGGATCAAATCGAGCTGGTCCTCGCCATCGAGGATCGTGAAGTTCGGCCGGTAGCCGAGCAGGGGGGCCGACCGCCGGAGCAGTCGATTGCCGATGTGATGGAAGGTACCGGCCCAGACCCGCGCCGCGCGGTCGCCGATGAGCGGGTCGAGGCGATGGACCATCTCCCGAGCGGCGCGCCGGGTGAAGGTCACGAGCATGATGGCCTCGGGCGGGACGCCGCTCGCGATCAGGTAGGCGACGCGATAGGTGATGACTCGGGTCTTTCCCGATCCCGGCCCGGCGAGAATCAGGTTGTAGCCGTCCGGAGCGGTGGCCGCGGCGCGTTGCTGTTCGTTCAGCTCGCGGAGGAGGTGTTCCTCCAGCCGGGAGGCAGGCGTCGATTTCAGTCGGATCTTACGCATGGGGCCACCCAAGAGGCTGTCGCGCCCGGCGTTCTGTCCTCGCGACGTGTCCGATATCATAGCAGGGAAGACCCCACTTTTTGAATGCGGTGCGCCGGGACTTCGCCTTGGCAATCCCGGGCGGATTGACGACACTACGCCCGGAAGTCGAATGCCCTGCGCGGAAAATGCGCGCGGCGAAGTGAGAAGACCAGGGAGGGCCGAGCCATGTCGTCCGCCGAACCCGAGCCGACGCTCCAGATCATCCGGGAGCCGAGCGTTTACCTGGTTGGCCGGCAGGTGGTGGACGAGGAGGCGCTGGCGGCCTTCCTCGCGGATCACGAGGTTGACCGGTGGACGACGGATACGGAGGTCGCTGGCGAGAAGATCGTCGAGACCGCGGGCCGGGTCTGTTACATGAGTTTTGCGAAGCCGCGTCCGGGTGGGAATCGCGCCTACATCCGCCACATCCTGGAGGTCGGCCACGGCTCGGTGCTGGAGCACGCTGTCTTCAACCTGCTGATCACGGGTGTGAGTCGAAGTCTGACCCACGAGCTGATCCGCCACCGAGCTGGTTTTGGGTACTCCCAACTGAGCCAGCGATTCGTGGACGAGTCGGAGGCGGAGTTCGTCGAGCCCGAGGTCATCGCCGAGGACCCCGAGTTGCACGCGATCTGGCTGGAGTCGGTCCGTGCGAGCCAGTCGGCGTACCGGGCGCTGGCCGACCGGCTCGCCGAGAAGTTCCGATCGCTCGACGACCGGACCCTCCGCCGCAAGAAGGCGCGTGAGGCGGCGCGAAGTGTCTTGCCGAACGCGACCGAGACAAAGATCTTTGTCACCGCGAACGCCCGTGCCCTGCGCCACTTCATCGAGATGCGCGGTGATGCCGCCGCCGATGTCGAGATCCGCCGCCTCGCGATCGCCGTGCTCGAACGGATGCAGAGCGAGTCGCCCAACCTCTTCGGCGACTACATGATCGTGGACGTTCCCGAAGGCGGCCGCGCCGTCGCCACGCCGCATCGGAAGGTGTAAAGCATTGCAAAAAGCGAAGAGGGGTCGGGCGAGGCCCGGCCCCTCTTGAAGGGGTCACTGCGACCATTCGGTCGGGGTCCGGTCCCATCGATGATCCTTCAGCTTTTCAAGCAGCTCGGAGTCGAGCGATTTTCCATCACTGGTTGCCATGTTCGCCTCGACGTTCCGGATCTTTCGCATCCCGGGGATGATTGTCGAGATACGGTGATCGGCGAGGATCCACCGAAGGGCCAGTTCGGGCATCGTCATTCCGGGGGGGATCAGAGGTCGGAGAGCCTCGGCGTGGTCGACACTGGCATGAAGGTTCTCCGGCACGAAATAGGTGTTTCGCCAGTCCCCTTCGGGCCAGGTGGATTGCTTGGTGAGGGTTCCGGTGAGGGTTCCCTCGTCGAACGGCACGCGGGCGATCACGGCGATCGCGAGCTCCTCGCAGAGCGGTAGCAGTTCGTCCTGTGGTGCCTGGTCAAAAATGTTGTAGATGACCTGCACGGCGTCGATGAACCCGGTTCGGATCGTCTCCACCGCGTTCGCGGGCTCCCATCGATTGATGCTGATCCCCACCGCTCTCACGAGCGCCTCGCGCTTCAGGTCTTCGACGGCGCGCTGCCAGCGTTGATCGTGGGCCCAGTCGTCTTCCCAGACGTGGAACTGGAGGAGGTCGATCCGGGTCAGTTCAAGGTTGCGCAGGCATTTTTCGGCGTACTCGCGGATGTACTCGGGCGGGAAGACGTCATCGATACGGACGCCGCGTCTTGAGGGCCACTGTCGGTTTTTCGGCGGGATCTTGGTGGCGACGAAGAGTTCCTTGTCCGGGTGGTTATGCACGAGTCGGCCGAGCATTTGCTCGCTCCGGCCGTCGCCGTAGGCCCAGGCGGTGTCGAAGAAGTTGCAGCCGAGTTGCACCGATCGCTCGAGGGCGGCCATGGTCTCGCGATCGTCGGAGCCGGTCCAGCCGGCCAGGCCCCACATTCCGTAGCCGATCTCGCTCACGGACCAGCCGGTCCGACCGAACGTCCGATATTTCATCGATCGATTTCCTCGAAAGGTCTGGATACTCTGTCGGAATCCGCGGGAAAGCAAGGACCGATCAGCCGAGGGCTCCGTTGTCGAAGATCGGCCGGTCCGCAGTCTGGCCGATCAACTCGGCCACCAGTGCTGTCCAGCCGGTTTGATGGCTGGCGCCGAGGCCGGTGCCGTTGTCGCCGTGGAAATATTCGTAGAACGGGATGTGGTCGCTCCAGTTCGGATCGAGCTGGAAGAGGTGCTGATCGCCGAGGACGGGCCGTCGACCGTCGGGATGTTTGAGAAAGATCCGGACCAGCCTTCGCGCGATCTCATCGGCCGCGACGTCGAGCGTCACCCGTCTTGTGCTGCCCCTCGGGAACTCGACGGTCATCGACGGCCCGAAATATCGGTGGTATTCGCGGAGTGACTGGATCATCAGGTAATTGACGGGGAACCAGATCGGACCGCGCCAGTTCGAGTTTCCGCCGTAGAGCGGCGAGGCCGACTCGCCTGGCTCGTACCCCACCTTCGCTCCCTGGAACTCGTACGGCTCGTCGGCCAGTCCGCGCGAGAGCG
>DAHZZC010000503.1 GCA_027435495.1 Planctomycetales bacterium | reverse complement strand
CCGGCTCCAGCCGGCGATTTGAACGTGACGAACCGTGCCAACGGGTCGGCCACGACCTTCGCCATCTCCTCGGAGAACGACATGATCGGCCCTCCTCGCCGCCGGAAAGGACGGAAGGGAAAGCGGCGAGCAGACCGTGCCCGGCCGGGTGTCGGCCGGACACGGTTCCACGTGCCTCACTCCATCGACGGTTCGCCCGGCTCGTCGCCGGTCGGGAAAGGAAGGTCCGCATGCGATTCGATCAGATGATCCGGCTCGCCGACGCCCGCGTCCCCGTTGCCGTTCCCGTGCGCCGATCCGTTGCCGTCGGAGTGCGGAGCGCCGTTGCCCTCGTCGTCGTACGAGGTCTCCGCGACCGCGACGGGCTCCGTGGGCGCCGTCGATGCCGCCGAGACCGCGACCTCGGGGACCGGTCGCGAGGCGAACCGCGCCTTGACCTGCTCCAGCCATTCCGGCTCGGGGACGCCGTACGGGCGGAACTTCTCGATCCGGTTCTCTTCCTCGCTGTAGTAAAGAGCCCGGTTCTCGCCCAGCTTGCTCGCCGCCGGCGACTCGATCAGGTTGCTCGAGTCGTTCGAGCTCATCTGGAAGAGGATCCGGTTCTCGAACTCACGGAGGCCCGTCCGGTCGAACGTCCGGTTCAGGTTGTTCGAGCTGTCGCACCAGACCAGCGTGTGGATCCCGACCGGGGGACCATCCCGCAGGACCGTCACGAACATCTTCGACGGCGGGTCCGCCGCCGGCTCGTCGTCGTACGACCGCGACGAGAAGCCGAAGTCGTCCTCCGACTTCCTCAGATCGCGGAACCGCTGGATGTCGTAGATCATCACGTAAATCGCCGGATGATCGGCCGAGGCGTCCGACTGCCGGCGGTTGATCTCCGCGGTCAACTCGGCGTAGGTCGCCGCGAGCTCGCGCCAGGTGACGTTCTTCACCGGATGCGGCAGGACCTCGGCCAGGTGGCCGAGCCGGCCGTGCAGCATCGAGTCGACCGGGCTGCCGTCCAGCAGGTAGAACTTGCACGAGGTCGACCCGACCGGCGGATGCTGCGCCGCGATCCCGATCGTCGCCATCATCAGCATCGCGAGCGCCGCCTCGTCGTTCTGGCCGACGATCAGGGCGTTGCTCCCGCTCTGTGGTCGGAAGACCACCGCCGTCGGGTCCTTGATCGCGATCGCGTCGCCCAGCCAGGCCTGGTCCGACTTGGGCGCCTCGCCCCAGACGGTCGCTTCCAGCAACGTATTCAGAAGCGGATTCTTGCTCACTTCCGCGGGCAGGTTCCCCTCGAAGACGATCGGCGGCGGCTTGTGAATCCCCTTTTCGAGGCACATCTCCTGGATTCGCTCCAGGTATTTTTCACGACGCTCGTCCGGGAGCCAGACCACCTGGAAGAGGTTGTTCCCCTCCATCATCCCGTTAGCGTCGTTGCAGATCGCCTCGCCGGGACGAGTGAGCAGTCGGGCGGCCGTGTTGTCCTCGCTAAGGATCAGGTGGGCGTCGGCCTCGGAGCACTGAAGCGCGATGCGGACGGCCATCTGGCCGAGCGTCGCCCTCGGGAGCGAGTACGAACCGCCGAGCGTCTGCGAGCCGAGGAAGACGTGCATCCCGAAGGCTCGACCCTGTCGGACGAGCCGGTCGAGCAGCAGCGTGACCTCCTGAGCGATCTTGTCGTCCTCGACGAAGAACTCCTGGAACTCGTCGATCACCAGGAGGATTCTCGGCATCGGCGGGCCCTCGGGACGGGCCTCCCGGTAGCCGTTCAGGTCCTGGCAACCGACCTGCCGGTAGATCTCACCGCGCTCCCTCAGCTCGACGTCCAGCCGCTGCAACACGCTCAGGCCGAACTCGCGCTCCGACTCGACCGCGATCACCCGGGCGTGCGGAAGCTGCATCGCCGCGTAGACCTTGAACTCGACGCCCTTCTTGAAGTCGATCAGGTAGAACTCGAGCTCGTTCGGGTCGTACCGGAGGGCTCCGTTGGTGATCAGGGCATGGAGCAAGGTCGATTTGCCCGAGCCCGTCTTGCCCGAGGTCAACGCGTGCTGCGAGGTCCCCTTGCCCAGGATCAGATGTTGCAGCTTCGTCGCCCCCGACCGACCGAGTGGGATGTCCACCGTCTTCGCCGAACTGAAGGTCCAGAACTGATCCGGCTTCGGCGCGATGAACTCGAACGGGACCTCAACCCGGTTCGCGTCGCGGGCCGCGGCTCCGACGCGGTGGAGGATCTTCGAGAAAAGGCCCTGGTCGGGCGGGGCGTCGAGCGCCAGCGGGTATCGGCCGAGGTTCGGCTCGCGCCAGTTGAGCTTGTTGTCCTTCCAGATCATGTTCACGCAGCTATTCTCGATATCCTTGATCTGGAAGCCCGAGGGAAGCTGCATCTTCGTGTCGTGAAGGATCAGGGCGTAAACGCCGCACCGCGCTCCGCTGTTGACGATGCTCACCAGCCGCTTGATCGCGTTGTCGTTGAAGCTCGTCGGGAAGTTGGCGACGACGACGATCCGGAACGGCTCGGCGACCTCGCCGGCCATCGTGTTGTATTCCTCGATCGTCTCGAACTCGTTGCGCAAGTACTTCTGGATCACGTTCTCCATGTGCTCGGTCAGGTCGGTGAGCCGCTGCTCGATGTGCGAGGGCTCGGTCCAGATCCGGCTGGTGACCAGAAGCTCGTGGTAGTCGCCCAGGTGCATGAAGGCGGCGAAGTTCTCGCCGAGGCCGACCGGGTCGATGATCGTGAACCGGACCTTGCCCGCCGGAACCGAGGTCAGGAAGCGGAGCATCAGCGACTGAAGGAGCGGGATCGCCGCGTCCTTGCCGCCGTCGGAGGCGCGGATCAAAACCGAGGAGAGGATCGGAAACGGAATCAGTGCGGGAAGGTCGTAGTGGGTCGTGACCGACTTCAACCGAGGGTCGCGCGGAAGGCCGTTCTCGAACTGGTTCAGATCCACCGCGAACTGGCCGAACCGAAGGCCCGGCGGAACCTCGGTCGGAGGCTTCCAGCCGTCGATCTCGGGGTTGGTCCAGTCGAGGAACCGGCGTCCCGCCTCGTCGATCACGCCGCCGAGAGCCTGGTCGAGCCGGCCCATCCCGCCGGTCCAGTCGTCGATCAGGGCCTGCCAGGTCCGGGTGTACTCGCCCTCGGTCGTCGCGTGGGTGGCCCGGTAGGCGTCGTCGAGTTCCTTGCGATCCTTTTCGTACTTTTCCTTCAGCGCGACGATCCGGGGCGGATAGCTCTCCTCGACCTTCTTGAGCTGCTCCTCGCGGCGTTTGGCGATCTGTTCGACGATCGGGGGGAACTTGACGTCGGCGGCCTTGTGGGCCTCCTGGCGGCGGACCTCGGCTTCCTCGACGGCCTTCGCCTGAACGGCCTCAGCCTCGGCGACCTTGGTGGCCCGGCGGTCCTCGAAGCTCTTGAGCTTGCTGTCGAACTCCTGCTTGACCCACTCCTTGTTGGCCTCGACCTCCTGGGTGGCCGCCTCAAGGAACTTCCTCAAGGGAACCGCGTGATGGAGGACCCGGGGCCGGGCCATCTTGCCCAGCCCGATCACGCCGCCGACCATGATCAGGACGGCCAGAACGCCTCCCGCGACACCGCCGACGGTCCACCCCATGCCGGCCCCCATCGCCAGGCCGGCGGCCGTGCCGCCGCCAAGGACCAGGGCGGGGAAGATCAGGGTGGAGACCTTCGCCAGCTTCGGGAGCTTCAGCTCGTTCAGCGCGATGATCTCTTCCTCGATCCGGGTGAGATCCTCGCGAAGGCGGGTCAGCGGGTTGTCCTCGACGACGGGCGGAGTCGTCGGGTCGAGGAGCGAGTCACCGACCGTCGCGGCCGGATCGGCCGGCTCGGCCGGCTCGGGCGGAGCGACCGGCCGGGCCTCGTAGGCCGCCATCGCCGCCGTCTCTTCCTCGGGCGTGGCGACCGCCATCTTGCCGAGTCCCTTGAAGAGAACCTCGGCCGTCTCCCGGTTGATCTCCAGGTCCTGCATCGCGGCCGACCAGTTGGCCTCGGTCGCCCGTCGCCACTTGACCCCGTCGTCTCGCGTTCCCTCGAAGAACATCAGGGCCTGCATCCGGGCCTCATCGGCGACCTTCTTCGCCCGCCGCTGCTCCTTGCGGAAGGTCTCGTCAGCCTGCTGCTTGGCACCGGTGTAGGCCGCCTCGGTGGCCTGCGTGTCGCGCCGGAAGACGGCCTCGGCCTCCTGCTTCTTCCGCGCGTACTCCGACCGAAGCGACTCATCGTCGACCTTGAACTTCCCCGCAAGCTGCTGCGCCGCCTGCTGGTATTCCTTCTTCTCGCGATCGCGACGCCGGCCGAAGCCCAGCTCAATGTCGGATTCGCGCTTGGCCCGGTCGGCGATCAGGGCTTGCAACTCTTCGAGCGACTTCGTCTCAATCTGGATCAGGGGCGACTCGGGCATTGTCTTGTCCTTGGTCCTTAAGTCCTTGAGTCCTTAAATCTTTTGAGTCCCTGGTCCTTGAGTCCCTGGCAAGAGGTCGGTCCATGTGGCGCGTGCTCAGCGAGTCGGTCTGGGGCATTCGACAGCTCGCCCGGGGCACCCTCCGCGGCCCGCGTCCACGAGGCCAACGACCCAGATCCCAGGACCCCGGACGAAATGGACCGGAGAAACTAATCCTCCTTGCACTGGGCCCGGATCTTGCCGAGCACCTCGGAAATCTTCTCCATGCCGATGATGGCATGCTTCGCTGTATGTTCAAGGGGGACGATATGGTTCTTTTCAAAGTCGCGCGAGGCGGGATCGTCCCAGGTTTCGGTGGCGATCTCCCACTTCTCGCGGAGGGTCTTCAGCGCGTGCTGGAGTCGTCCGGACTGGGCGCTCATGGCAGATCAGCTCCTCGCGGGTGCGGTGGCCTCGGTGTCGGGTGCGGCGGCGGCTTCGGTCGGAGCCTCGGCGTCGGGTGTGCTGGTGGTGGTCGAGGCGCCCGAGGTGGTGGCGCCGGTGCCGGCCTGATCCATCCTCGAAGCCGACGGGGCAAACGTCGAGACGTAAGCTTCGAGCGAGAGAACCATCCGCTCCAGTACAGCGAGCGACCGCTCAAAGCTCCCGCTAATGTGGTCGCCCAGCGGCTGAGAGTGCGAGTGATACTCGGCGATCGCGTGGTGAAGCTGCGGAACCAACCGGCGAATCAGGGCCACCTTCTCCTCGGCGATCCGGAGCCGCTTGGTCGCCTCGCGAAGCGCCTCCTTCTGCTCGGTGTCGGAGACGGCGTCGCTCCCCTGCTGGCTGATCTTCCGCCGGTGGAGATCGGAGCGTGCCTGCATCACCTCTTCGCTCCGCCGCTTGACCTGCATCTGCCAGTACCCGAGCTGGTCGCGCTCCAGCCAGTCGCGCATCCGGCGGAGGTCCATGTCGACCCCGCTCAGCGCGTTTCGCGCGTCCTCGCCGAAGGTGATCATCGCCAGCTTGAAGTCCTTGAGCGTCTGGATCGACTGGACGTTGGCGGCTCGGCTCATCTCATGGGTCCTTGGTCTTTGGTCCCTGGTCGCTGGTCAGGTCGTTGGCCTCTCACGGTCGATCATCACGACGCCCCGCCCCGGCCTCGTCGAGGCAGGCCGGGCGAGAGCCGCGACGGCGTACCAAGGACAGGGACCTCGAGCCAGGGACCAGGAACAAGATCAACGCTGCTGCAAGTATTCCTCGATGCGCTCGGCCTTGCGAAGCAGGAAGGGGATGTGCTGATTGGTGGAGTCGACAAATCGCTTGACCACCTGAAGCGTCTGCTCAAACTCCTCGACGAATTTGTCGTGCTCGCGGTCACGCCACGACTGGCTGAGCCCGGCGAGCTGACCGTGCAGAGTGGTCAACTGGGTGATCATGTCGTTGTTGAACCGCTTGAGCTGGGCGGCGAAGCGCCGAAGCTCCTCCGGGTTGACGACGGCTTGAGCCATGTCGGGCCCCTTTCGAAGTCATCGATAGCGAGACGAGGTCGAGGCGAACGGGACGCGGCCAGGAATACACGACGAGGAGCGGTCACCGGAGGCCCGGCCGCCTCGCCTTGCGTCGGCTGGCGAACCCGGGGTGCCATCGGCGGCGGGCCGCTCGCGGCCAGGACTTGCCCATCTCGATGGTATTCGAACCGGGGCCGGCTGTAAAGCGGCCGGTCCTTCGCCCCGAATGGAGGGACGGACCGATGGACGGGCTGGATCAACCGAGGAGGGATCGAATCATGGCGATCCAAATTGTGCGATGCATTGCGCATGGACGAAAGAGACGCCGCTCAAAAACGTTCGATGGACGACGATATCGAACGTAAAATCGATATTCGCCTATCTGTTTATACGAAAGCAGGGATGCGTGGTTTGGGGAATTTCGGGCGTTGGTCGCGTGTTGGAAAGTCTGATCTGGATGAGGGATGAGGTCGTCCGCCAGTTGGGAGCTGGCTCCGAGGGCGGCATCCGGGCGTTCACCCTGGAGGGATGTGACCTATGGAGAGGGCGAGCACAGTAGAAGTTCGGGGATGCGCTCGGTGTCGTTAAATCTTCGCGTGGAACGATTTAGGCGCGTGACCGAGAAGAGATTCCCGCGGCAACGATCGCGGTGAACAGGCCCGTAGGGGCCCCGGAGTGAGGCGTCGAATCGCCGCGATGTTGATTTTGGTGAACACGCTCCACGAATCTGGAAAGAAGAGATAGCATCTGTGCGGCGAATCGATTACACCTTGTAACTCGGGCTCTAGACTGGCTCTCTGCCCGAACGCGGCCGTGGGGCCGCAGGGATGCGGAGAGGGAAGAGGTCGCGATCGATCGCGACAGGTCGCGGAGCTTTGTTCCTCCGGTTTTCCAGGAGATGAAGGAGTTCGCAGCATGAAAAAGCATCGGGGATTATCCCTGGCCATGGGCCTCGCGGCCCTGCTGGGTGTTGTCGTGGCGGGCGAGGTCAAGGCGGCGTCCTATAAACTCGACGTGTCGATCACCGACCTGACCACGGGTGGTTCTCCGTACACCTATTCCATTCTCTCGGGCAGTCCTAACAACGGCTATAGCCCCAACTCTCTCGGTATCTCGCCGAGCAACCTCAACTCGGTTGCGTCCGGCGTGACGCTGGGCGGTATCACCACCACGACCTCCTTCGGCGCCAACGAGCAGACCGTGCTCACCCTCGGTGGCACGGCCCAGGTCAACTCGGGCAGCACCGATACCTACTCGGTGACCGTGACCGCCACGTACTCCGGGTACAACTATCCCTCCATGGGGCCTGCCGTCCTGGCGGAGTCCGAGTCCTCCACCCTGACGAACACCGTGTCGTCGGGCACGGTGGGCAGCACCGTCTACAACAACACGCAGGACATGTCGACCACGTTCACCAACGGTGCGGTGCCCACGCCGGGCTCGGTTGGACCCTTGACCCAGTCGATCGCGTTCCCGACTTCGTCGGGCCCGATCAGCCCCAGCGCGACCGGCCCGATGTCGATGGGCATCACCGCCGGGCAGTACGTCCTGCCGTACACCCTGACCGAGACGTTCAACATCATCATCACCGGCAGCTCCGCGACCGGGGCGAACGCCAAGGACGTCTTCGGCGGCCAGGCCACCATCAGCGCCTCGGCCGTCCCCGAGCCGGCCAGCCTGGTCATGATGTTGACCGGCATGCCCCTGCCCATCGTGGTCATGCAGATGCTCCGTCGTCGTCGTGGCGCGAAGGCTTGATTCGCTCCCTCGCGAGATCGGCGGGCCCTGGCCAGCCGTGATCCGAGACGGATGACCCGAAAAACCTGGTCAACGGCGGGCCCCTGGTCGTGAGACCAAAGGGGCCCGCGACCATTTTTTCCTGGGATGGCGATGCCGCGCGGACCTTCCGGTCCGCGCGGCATCGCCATCCTTTTTCCTTTCCTTCGCCCCACGCAATCCGGTCCTGCTGGCCTCGAATCCGAGAGCCCCAGCCCGGTCCCGGATCGGCCTCACCTCGCCTCGGGGCCAACCCCGTTCCATTCGTGACAGTGGGAAGCCATCGCTCGTCGAGACCTTGCGTCGTCCGCCGGTTGCGCCCGATGACATACGGGCCGAGCCGCCTTCCTGGGTCTCGCGCCGGCCGCCGGCGACCGGCGAGAACCCGCGGAAACGGTGGATGGCTCGCCCACGATGGCGATGGCCTCGCAGCATCGGCCAGCCCACGACTCCCGGACTCCCCCGGACGGAATGATCCGGGCTGGACACCTCGCGAAAGGCTCCGGGAAACCGGATCGGGCCTTCTCATGGTGATCGGTCATCGCCATCAAAAAGCCGGGGCCCCGCGGCCAGCCTCCGGCTTTCGCCGACGACTGGTGACGGGGCCCCAGAAAAGGAACCTTGTTCAACGGAAGGCCACCATCGCGACCCGCCACCGGGGCCGCCCCAGCAAGAGGGCTCCCTCGGGTCCGCGAAGGATCAGATGGTCAGAACATAGAGCCGCGTCCCCATGCTGAAATAGATCGAGGAGCCCATCGTGACGACCGTGGAAAAGGAACCCCCCGTACCCGGGAGGTTGGTCACCATGGTGGCGCCCGAGGCGCCCAGTTCATACCACTGGAACTCGGTTGCCGGCGTGAACCCCGTGAGGAACACGGTGCCATTGACCGACTGGATATTCCCCGCGAGCGCTCCGCCTGGCGAATCGATCGTGGTCATCATTGTCAGCGACCCGGTCGTCTCGTTCAGTTGCCAGACCTGGTCGCCCTGCGATGCGCTATATCCGTCGAAGTACAGCGACCCGTTGATCTGGGTCAGATCCTGCGGGTAGAGACCGAACATGCCGTTGGGGTCGATCGACGTGATGGTCTTGGTCCCGGAGACGGTCCCG
>DAHZZC010000502.1 GCA_027435495.1 Planctomycetales bacterium | reverse complement strand
GATCGATCTTTTCCTTGAGCATCTCTTGGGTGGCGGCGTTGATCGGGCTTTCGGCGGCCTCGTCCTCGATGAAGTCGCCGAAATAGGAATCCTCGCTTTCGCCGACGGGGCGGTCGAGCGAGATCGGATGGCGGGAGATTTTCATCACCCTGCGCGTTTCCTCGACCGAGATGTTGGCCGCGCGGGCGGTCTCCTCAATGGTCGGCTCGCGGCCCTTTTCCTGGAGCAGTTTCTTCGAGACATTTCGAAGTTTCGACATGGTCTCGATCATGTGGACCGGGATGCGGATCGTCCGGGCCTGGTCGGCGATGGCCCGGGTGATCGCCTGTCGAATCC
Organism: Planctomycetales bacterium; assembly: GCA_027435495.1. GTDB lineage: Bacteria > Planctomycetota > Planctomycetia > Isosphaerales > Isosphaeraceae > JAKAUH01. The sequence goes on along the minus strand of DAHZZC010000502.1, from coordinate 7,071 downwards.
ACCACGTCGCGTAGGTGCTGAACTTGTAGCCGCGGCGATACTCGTACTTATCGACGGCCCGCATCAGCCCGGTGTTCCCCTCCTGGATGAGGTCGAGGAAGGAGAGGCCGCGGTTGCGGTATTTCTTGGCGATGGAGACGACCAGCCGAAGATTGCCGCCGGAGAGTTCGCGTTTGGCCTGCTCGTAGCGGCGGAACCGGACGTTCATCTGCTCGACCCGCTTCGTGAGCGAGGTGGGAGTTTCGAGCGTGATCCGCATCAGGTCTTTCAGTTCCTTGACCAGGTTGGCCCGGTCTTCCTTGCCGCCCCGGCCGGCCCGGTACTCGCGAAGCTGCTGAACCAGTTCGGTCATCCGGGCGGCGACCTGCTCCAGGCGCTTCATGAGGGGCTGGACCTTCTGGGTCCGGATCGAGAGTTCCTCGACGAGGTTGACCGCCTTGCGGCGGCGGCGTTTCAGGTCGGAGAGGAGCTGGAGGCGGAGCGGCTGGTCTCGCTCGCGGACGAACGACTTGAAGTCGCGAACGTTGCAGTCCATCAGGTGGGCGAGCGTGGCGAGGTTATGCGGCATCCGGCCGAGGATCTGGTCTTTTTCAAGGTTCTCGGTGACGGAGACCTTGACGGTCCGGTCGAAGGGGAGTTCGCCATCGTTGACCTTCTTGAGGACATCGACCACCAGCGCGAGGGCGAAGTGGCACTCCAGGACTTTCCGGCGGAACTTTTTCCGGGTGATCTCGATCCGTTTGGCGAGGTTGATTTCCTGGTCGCGGGTGAGCAGAGGGATCTCGCCCATCTGGGTGAGATACATGCGGACCGGGTCGTCGATGCGACGGGAGATCTCGTCGAGGTCTTCCGGCGTTAACTCGCCGTCATCTTCCTCCCCGGGCTCGTCGACAATTTCATCCTCGGGCTCGTCGTCGATGTCGCCGGAGGCCAGGAGGCGGCTCTCGGCCTCATCCTCGTGAATGAGCTCGATCCCCATCTCATCGAGGGTCTCCAGCAGGCCGTGCAGCCGTTCCGGGCTCGTGGTCGCCTCGTCGGGCAAGGAGTCGTTGACCTGCTCGAATGTCAGGAAGCCCCGACGTTTGCCCAGCTCGAGGAGCGTCTTGAGGCCCTCATCCAGCTTGTCCATCCAACTTTCCTCCCACGCACACGGAACGACAAAAGAAGTCGCTAAAGTCAGTTTTTCCGAGACTGGCCGCTGGTCAACAGCCTTCGATATTCCAACTGAATGGCACGTCTTGCCTCGGGTTCAGTCTGCGGATCGGCGGCCTCGAGGGCTCGTTTCAGCTCTTCGAGGCGGGCCTGTCGGGCCCGGGCGTCGAGGCGGGCGACCAGCCCATCGAGCCGGTCGCGCCAGGAGCCCGGACGAACGCCTTCAGAGAGCGGGGCCGGTTCGGGGATGCTGAGCGCCGTCGTGGCGACCAGGTCGGTCGCCAGGCTGCGGAGAACCGGGTCTTCCAGGCGAAGCATCAGGCGATCGTAAGTGGCAGGCACTCCCTCGGCATGGAGGTCGTAGCAGGCTTCGAGCAGGGAGCGGAGCGGGCCCTCGTGCAGACTCGACGGGGAAACGCGGGTCGAGAGCCACTCGACGGCTTCGGGCTCCTCGAGCGCCACCTGAACCAGCTCGCGGTCGGATCGGTCGAGATCGCCCAGTCGGACCGGGGCAGGGGCGGGCGCCGGAGTCTCGAACGGGGCGTTCGCGGACGGAGCGGCCGACGCCCGAACGCGCGGGGCCGGTTTCTGGAGGGTCCGCCGCATTCGGGTGAGCGACTCGATGGGGACGCGGAGCCGGCGGGCCAGTTCGTCGAGGATCTTCCCTTCCTTGACTTCCAGTCCCAGCCGATGCGTTGGTGTGGCGGCATTCATGATTCCGAGGACCCATTCCGCGGCGCGTCGGGTTCCCTCGGCACTTGCCAGGTCGAAGCGGACCTCGGCGCGGTCGAGCAGGTAGGCCAGCGGCTCGGGCGCCCGTTCGGCCCGTTCGCGGAAGGAGGCCGAGCCCCGACGGAGCAGGTAATCGCAGGGGTCCTCGCCGGCCGGGAGGGTCAGCACGCGGAGGTCGAGGTCCGAGCCGAGGAAGAGTTCGAGGGATCGGTCGGCGGCCGACATTCCCGCCTCATCACCGTCGAAGACCAGGGCGACGCGGTCGGCCAGGCGCTTCAGCCCGACGAGGTGGTCCGGCCCGAGCGCTGTGCCGAGCGTTCCCACCACGTTTTCCAGGCCGGTTTGATGCGCGGCAATCACGTCGGTGTAGCCCTCGACCACGGCGACCCACCCGTCCCGACGGGCCGCGACCCTTGCCAGGTCGGCGCCGTAAAGGAGGGTTCGCTTGCGGAACAGTGCAGTCTCTGGGGTATTCAGATATTTGGCGACATTCCGCCCCTGCTCGGCCATCGTCCGTTCCACGCGGGGGAGGATTCGGCCGCCGAAGCCGACGGTCCGACCGTTCCCATCCCGGATCGGAAAGATCAGCCGGCCCCGGAATCGCTCGCGGGCCGGACCGCCTTCCTCGGGCCGAACGACCAGCCCCGCTTGCTCCAGCAGTTCTGGGGCATGCCCCTCGCGCCGAGCCAGACCCAGGAGCCAGCCACGAGCCTCGGGTGCGTACCCGAGAGTGAACCGCTCGATGCTCGACGCCGACAACCCCCTACCTTCCAAGTATGCCAGCGCCTCGGGCGACCCACGTAAAGCGTCGGCAAAAATCCCCACGGCCCACTCGTTGACGGCAATCAGGTCGGACTTCGAGGGCCCCCGAGGGCCGTCACCGGTCGTCGGCTGTCGCTCCAGGACGATCCCCGCCCGGTCCGCCAGCATGCGCAACGCCTCGGGAAATTCCACTCGCTCGATGTTCTTGATAAAGTCGAAGATGTCGCCCCCCGCCCCGCAACTCCAGCACTTGTAAGACTGGCGCTCCGGATTCAGTTCGAGCGACGGATTGTGGTCATCGTGGAACGGACAGAGGGCCTTGTACTTGCTACCCACGCGGCGGAGGCTCGGCAGGTAGTCGCCAGCCAGGGCGACGATATCAACCGCGTTTTTGATGGCGCTCAGCGAGGTATCGGGATGGCGGGGCACCGGGTCCTCCTGCCACAAGGGGGCTCAGGCCCGGATCCGTGGTCCGCAGTTGGCCGACCCGGGCTGGTTGCCCAAAAAGCGGTCGGATTTCCGCTCACCGTGCCCAACAGATTTCTCGACGGCGTCAGGCGAATTATAACCCTACCCCAGAAGGGGTCAAGTTTGCCCAACGTCTGGCCGAGACGGGTCGAATCGCCCTAAATCTCAAGCAAAGAAGCAGTTACGCCAGTCTTCCTAGCCAGCCTGGGCGACCTCAGCCCCGCGTCTGCCGGGACTCTCTAGCCCCTTGACTTTGCCGAATCTCTCGTTCCTGACCCTCCAGAGGGCGTTCCTGACCCCCTGGCTGCCCGTTTTGTTGTCCCGCAAACCAGATGTCCAAGTCAAGAGGCGGTCCAGTTTTTTCCTGGGTTGGGTGGGGGGGATACGGAGAACGGAGATCAGGGCGAGCCGGTGCTCGGCGGGGGCGCACCGCCGACGAGGACCATCGCGACCCGGCCGTCGGGCGCCTGGATTTTGAGGGGGAGGCCCTTGCTCAGGTCGAGCCGGGAGGCTGCGGCCTCGAATTCGGGAGCAGTCGAGACGTCGGTCGGGCCGACGCCGAGGATTCGCATTCCCGGGCGTAGGCCCGCCTTGAAAGCGGGGCTGCCGGTGACCACCTGATCGATCTCCAGCCCGCCTGTGTTCCGAGCGCTTGGGGAAACCGGGCGGATTCGGAAGCCGAACGAGGCGACCACCTCGGGTGCGGGTGGGAGTTCGGCGATGGTTACGGGGAGGGATCGTTTCTCGCCGCGTCGGTAGAACGTGACCGGGATGTTGGCTCCGACCTCGGTTCCGGCGGTGATGTTTCGGAGGCTGGCGGCGTCGTTGACCTCGCGCTCGCCCAGTTTGACGATCACATCGCCGGCCTGGAGACCGGAGAGGGCGGCGGGGCCGCCGGCCTGGACGTCGAGCACGACGGCGCCTCGGTTGCTCGGAAGGCCGAGCCGGCGGGCGACCTCGGCGTTGAGGGTCCCGATTCGAACACCCAGGTAGCCGCGCACCACCTTTCCGTGCCGGATCAGGTCTTCGACGACTCGGCGTGCCAGGGAGGAGGGGATCGCCAGGCCGATGCCTTCGTACCCGCCGCTCTGGGTGATGATCGCGGTGTTGATGCCGACGACCTTTCCGGCCAGGTCGATCAAGGGGCCGCCCGAGTTCCCTGGGTTGATCGCCGCATCGGTCTGGATGAACGACTCGTAGTCGGTGATCCGGACATCGTTCCGCTCGGTGGCCGAGACGATCCCGGCCGTCACGGAATGGTCGAAGCCGAGTGGGCTTCCGATGGCGAGGACCCAGTCGCCGTTGTCGATCTTGTCCGAGTCGCCCCATTCGGCCTGCACGTCGAGCGTGCGACGGACCTGAAGCACAGCCAGATCCGACTTCGGGTCGGCACCAACCAGGCGGGCCGGGACGTCGTCTCCCGGGCCGATCCGGACGAGGATCTCGTCGGCGTCCTTGATGACGTGGCTATTTGTAACGATGTAGCCCCGCTTCTTATCGATGATGACGCCGGAGCCCAGTTCGGCCCCTCGGAGCGAGGGGAGCATCGGGTTGCCACCGATCCCAGGCGCGGCGAGTCCGTCACGACCGCGCCGGAAGTGGAACGACTGGACGTTGACCACCGCGGGCGAGACGGCCGTCGCGGCCAATCGAAAAAGCTCGGAGGCCGCCACGATTCCCTGCTTGTCCAGCCGGGAGAGCGTTTCCGAGGCGGCCCGCGACCGTCCCGCCTCCCAGGCATATCCGATCCGATAGGCGACGTACGGCACACCGTAGACGACGATCGCCAGCAGGCCGAGCACCACCAGCACCAGGAGGAAACCCCGGCGGACTGGCGGCGTCGTCGGCCGGGGCGGCGGCTCCCCGAAATCGAAGTCTTGCTCCGGGCCCATCGGTTCGTCGTACGGTGCGGAGGCCATCTCGGCTTGGTCCTTGAGTTCCAGATCGTTGAGTCCGGCACAGACGGTTCGGCATCAGGAGTTTATGCGGCCGGATGCCTGCTTCGATAGGGGAGAATGGCAATCGGCTTGTCGGCGATCGCGGCGTGAGTCGATGATGGAGGGTGACGGATCAGTGGCTCAGGGACCAAGGACTAGAACGTCGATGTGCGGAATCGCGGGGTTTGTGACGGGCGTGAGGGTCGGCGACGGGGCCGATCGCGGGATTGTAGGGCGGATGACCGGGGCGCTCGCGCATCGGGGCCCTGACGGCGAGGGCTTCCACGTCGACGGGCCGGTCGCACTCGGGCATCGCCGGCTCTCGATCATTGATGTCGAGGGGGGTGCCCAGCCGATGGCGAATGAGGACGAGACCATCTGGGTGACCTACAACGGCGAGCTCTACAATGAAGTCGAGCTGCGTCGCGAGCTGGAAGCCAGAGGCCACCGATACCGGACGTCGTCCGACACCGAGAGCCTTGTCCACCTTTATGAAGAGGAAGGCCCCGACTTCGTCCGCCGGCTCAATGGGATGTTTGCGCTGGCGCTCTGGGACTCGCGAAGGGGTCGGCTGGTGCTCGCCCGCGACCGGATGGGCCAGAAGCCGCTTTTCCACGCCGAGTTGCCTGGCGGCGGGGTCGCGTTTGGGTCGGAGCCGAAGGCGGTTCTGGCTCATCCGGCGGTCGGACGATCGCTCGACCTGGGCGGGCTTGCCCGCTACCTCTTTTATGAGTATGTCCCGGCGCCCTATTCGATCTGGCGATCCTTGCGAAAGTTGCCGAGGGCCCATCGACTTGTCTGGGAGGGCGGGACGACTCGGATTGATCGATACTGGGAGTCAGGTCGGGCGCTCCCGTTGGCGGAGGTTCCTGAATTTGAGACGGCGGCCGATCAGTTCTGGGACGAGTTTCGCGACTCGGTGGCGCGGCACCGGCGTTCCGACGTCCCGCTCGGCGTCTTCCTCTCGGGAGGGGTCGATTCATCGAGCATCGCGGCGGCGCTCTGCCAGGTCGAGCCGGCTCGGGGCATCCAGACGTTCTCGATTGGGTTTGAAGACCCGAGCTTTGACGAGAGCCGGCACGCCCGGGCTGTCGCCGAGCGGCTCGGCACCAACCACCACGAGAGGACGTTCTCGATCGCGACGGCGATGGAGTTGCTCCCCGAGGTGGCCGGCTGGCTCGACGAACCGTTCGGCGACGCCTCGATCCTGCCGACCCACCTTCTGAGCCGGTTCGCGCGGGAATCGGTGAAGGTCGTCCTCGGCGGCGACGGCGCCGATGAATTGCTCGCCGGCTACCCGACATTCTCCGCCGAGCGTGTCGCCGGGATCTTCCGACGACTCCCGGGCCGGGTCCGGGCGATCGCGGGCGCGGCGGTCGGCCGGCTCCCGGTCGATCATCGAAACATCAGCCTCGACTTTCAGTTGAAGCAGTTCCTCCGGGGAGCTGCCGCGCCCCTCCCGCTGGCGCACCAGCGATGGATCGGCTCCTTTTCGGGCGAGGAGGTTGGCGAGATCCTCGTCGACGGCGATCCGGTTGGCGTTGAGGCCGAGCACCTGCGCCGGGCCTCGGGTGTCGCCGTTGGGCCCGATCCTCTCGCGGATTCGCTGGCTCTCTACCAGGAGACCTATCTCCACTAGGACATCCTGACGAAGGTCGACCGGGCGAGCATGGCCTGCGGGCTGGAAGTTCGGGCGCCGTTCCTCGACGCCCGGCTGGTTGATTTCGTCCAGGCGCTTCCCTCGTCCTACAAGTACGGCCGGCGGACAACCAAGCGATTGCTCAAGTTCGCCGCGGCCCGGCATCTGCCGGCCTCGATCCTTTCCAGGCCGAAGAAGGGGTTCGGCATCCCGGTCGCTCGATGGCTTGTCGGGCCGCTGGCGCCGATGGTCGACCGGCTCCTCGGTCGGGAGCGGATTGAACAGCAGGGGATTTTCCGGCCCGAGGTGGTCGCTCGGCTCGTCGAGCAACACCGCGCCGGGATCCGAGACAACCGGAAGCCGCTCTGGACCCTCCTGATG
>DAHZZC010000501.1 GCA_027435495.1 Planctomycetales bacterium | reverse complement strand
CCAACCCGATCGAGGATCGCCCCCCGGATCCGCTCGGCCAGCCGCTGAAATGAACCGTCCGGGCCTGGCTCGGCCGCGAAGAAGAACTCGTCGATCGAGTAATACTCGACCCGTGGCGACCACTCCTGGACCACCTCCAGCATCTGCCGGCTCAGGACCTCGTACCATCGGAAATCCCGTTTGACGTAGACCCCCTCCGGACACCGCACCAGGGCATCCCAGATCGGCATCCCGGTCGCCACCCCCGCCGCCTTCATCTCGTAGCTCTTGGCGATCACGCAGGCACCCTGGTTGCCCAGTACCCCCACCGGCTTGCCCCGGAGGAAGTCGTCGCGCACCCGCTCCGCCGACACGTAGAAGCAGTCGGCGTCGAGATGCCCCACTGCCTTGAGCGCCCGTCGCGTCTTCATGGACGGAAGTTTATTCTGTACGCCCGAATGGGTCAAGGAGACCTCGTCAATCGTCGCGAACAGAGATCGCTGCGATGGATCAAAGGAAGGCTTACAGGCCGATTGGTTTCGCAGTCGGGCGCTCGCTCCCGGGCGGGATTTGCGTGTCTTCTTGTGGGGACGGGTACGGCAGGGTGGCCCGAAGCGTTGCACGAGGCGACGCCGTCCCCCGATCCGTTCTCTTATCGGAGTCGGGCAATCTTGCCTGGTCGACGTCCGCAGCACCGCAGCCTGCTGATTCAGATCGTGCGCTGACAGCGCGGGCGCGGTGCGGATATGATGCGGCAGACTCGCGGACCCCGGGCGGCCGGGTGGTTCCGCGGGTTCGTCGCGATCGAGCCAACAACCTGGCCGCAGGAGGCGTCCCGATGAGGAAGGTGATCGGCACGATGCTCGTTGCCCTGGCCATCGTTAGCGCAGGGGCTCCACGCCCGGCGGTTGGCCAGGCGACGAAGGAAAAAGGAAGCGCGCCACCGACGGAGAAGGCCGCCGATTATTATCCGCTCGCGGTCGGGACCAAATGGCATTACGAGATTGAGACCGGCAACGGGCAGAAGGTCCCGCTCGTCTACCAGATCGAAAAGCTCGAGCGGATCGAAGGAAGAGAGTTGGCCCGGCTGGAGGTCATCGCGCGGGGGCAAAAGAGCCCGTACACCGAGCACCTGCACAGCGACACGGCCGGCGTCTATCGGGACCGGATGCATAACCTCGATCTCTCGCCGCCGCTTCGCCTGATCAAGTACCCGGTCAAGGCGGGCGAGCATTGGAACAGCGAGATCACGGTCGGTGGGCGAAAGATGAAGGTTGAGGGGACGGAGGGACCGGCCGAGGAGGTGCAGGTCCCCGCCGGGAAATACCGGGCCATTCCCTGTTCGATCGTGATCAGCGACGGCAAGGAGCAATCGACCAACGTCTTCTGGTTCGCCGCTGGCGTCGGGATCGTCAAGCAGAAGACCAATCTGGGCATCCGCGACGTCATCATGGAGCTGACCAAATTCGAGGCCGCGACCCCGTGAGCGGGCCGGGGGTCGGTCAGGCGCCGACCCCTCGGATCGCCTGGATGACCCGGTCGACCTCGTCCTCGGTCGTGTAGCAGGCGCACCCGATCCGGACGAGCCCCTGGTCCAGGACGCCGAGGCGGCGGGCGACCGTCCTCGCGTAGAAGTCGCCGTGCGAGACGAAAAGGCCGAGGCGAGCCAGGCTCGCGGCAACCTCCGACGACGGCCGATCGCCGACGATCAATGAGAGCGTCGGCGTCCGGGGCGCGTCGGGAGGCGGACCAAACAACCGGACGCCCCGGATCTCCGCCAGGCCCTCCCAGAGTCGGGCGAGCAGCGCCTGGCCGCGGTCGTGGAGCGCCTCGAAGGCGGCGGCCAGTCGATCGCGGCGCGGGATCACATCCGGGCCAGCCAGCGATGCCAGGTAATCGACGGCCGCCGCGGCTCCCACGATCCCCTCGTGGTTCAGCGTACCGGTCTCCAGCCGCTCGGGGACGGTCTCGGGGGCCGGTTCGAGCTTCGGAACGTCGAGCTCCTCGATCCGGTCGCGTCGGCCGAAGAGAACGCCCACGTGCGGTCCGTGAAACTTGTATGCCGAGCAGGCCAGGAAGTCGCAGCCCCAGGCCCGGACG
>DAHZZC010000500.1 GCA_027435495.1 Planctomycetales bacterium | reverse complement strand
TCCCGAAACCGGAAGCCGAAACTGAGGCCAATCGCGGCCCTCTCGCCGCGATCCGCCCCGGCCGAGAATCGTGAAGGTGCATGATGGTGGATCTCGTCACAGAGACTGATGTAGAATCCGATCGCGACCGCTCGCAGTCGTTCGTTGTCTTTCGGCTCGGCAAGGAGGGGTACGCCCTGGAAGTGATGCGCGTCCAGGAAGTTCTCGATATGCAATCGTTGACCGAAGTTCCCGGCGGCCCAAAATATCTGCTGGGGGTGATCAACCTGCGCGGACACGTGGTCCCGGTTTACGACCTTCGCATACCGTTTGGTTTTACCAGGGTGGCCCAGCCGACACACGTTCCCTCGGTTTTGATCGTGGAGACGCAACTGGGCGAGAGCCTGGTCACGGGATTGGTGGTCGACCGCGTCTCCGACGTGCTGGAATTCTCGCCCGAGGAGGTTCAGCCACCGCCGCAACTTGGTCTCGGGAAAGCCACTCCGTTCGTTCGTGGCCTGATCCGTCACCAGGAAGGGTTCCTGCTCGTACTGGACGTGGATCGAGTTTTGTCCACCCTGGGGTCGTTGAATGGTGAGGGGGTCTGACGTGGCGACATCGGGAGCGCTGCCACCCTCGCCTGAGGTCGATGCCTGGTCCGAGAAGGACTTCGCGCCGATCACGGCGTTCCTGCGCACCCAGATAGGGATCTCACTCGAGCCGCACCGGATGGGGCTCTTGCAGGCCCGGCTCCGGTCGCGGGTGCAAGTCCGTGGCTTCTCCAGCTTCGCCCAGTTCCACGATCAGGTTCTGCGGTCGGACCCCTCGGGATGGGGAACGCAGTTGCTGATCGACCTGAGCACGGTCAACCACACCTCCTTTTTCCGAGAACCGGCCCACTTCGCGTTCATGGCCGAGAAAGTGGTCGGGTGGCTGAAGGAGTCGCCGAGTTCGACGATCCGGCTCTGGTCGGCGGGCTGCTCTTCCGGCCAGGAACCGTACAGCATGGCGATGGTCCTGGCCGAAACCCTTCCGCCGCAGCAGTTGCCCAAGATCGAAATCTGGGCCAGCGATCTCTCGCTGGAAATGCTCAAGGTCGCCGCGACCGCGATCTACACCGCACGCGACGTCCAGGGGATCTCGCCGGCGCGGCTCCGCCGGTTCTTCATGCTGGGCAAGGGCCCGCGCGAGGGCTCGTTCCGGATGGTCCCCGAGGTTCGCGACCTGGTCAAGTTCCGTCACATCGATCTCCGGACCCCCAACTGGTCGGTGCCGTCCGACCTGCCCATGATCTTTTGCCGCAATGTCTCGATCTACTTCGCCGAAGACGAGCGGATTGCCCTGATCGAGCGGTTGGCTCACCACCTCCGGCCCGGCGGATGGCTGGTGATGGGCAATGGCGAGATCCTCCCGGGGTCCGCACCTTCGTTGCGCAAGCATTCGCCCTCGTTGTTCCAGAAAGAAGGTTGACGGCCCATGAACCCCGGCGGCCGAAACCCGACCGGAACACGCCTGGCCGAACCCGGATCGATCGAGGTGCTGGTCGTTGACGACAGCGCCGTGATCCGGCAGCGGCTCCGGTCGATCATCGAATCCGACCGACGCTTCCACGTCGTTCTCGCCGCCGACCCGTATGAGGCCGTCGAGCGACTGAAAGTCTCGGTCCCAGGCGTGATTGTCCTCGACGTCGAGATGCCGAGGATGGACGGCCTGACCTTCCTCAAGAAGCTGATGCGCCAGCACCCGATGCCGGTGGTCCTCTGCACGACCCAGGCCGAGCGCGCCGTCACGGCGCTGGAGATGGGTGCGATCGAGGTGATCTCCAAGCCCGACTGGAACCAGGCGACGCGACTGGCCGAATGGTCGCAAACCCTGCTGGAGAGCATCCGGAACGCGGCGCAGGCCGGCCGACTGGCGATCCACGACGATCGGCCAGGCGCGCCGGCCTCGGATCGCCGGTATTCGGCCGACGTCGTTCTGCCGCAGCATCCGTACCTCCCGCATAACGGGCCAAGCGAGCGGATCATCGTGATCGGGATCAGCACCGGCGGTGTCCAGGCGCTTCACCGAATGATCCCGGCGTTCAGCCCGGCGACGCCCGGCATCGTGATCGTCCAGCACATGCCCGCAGAGTTCATCCCGGCGTTCGCCCGCCGGCTCGGCGACGACCCCGAGGTCAAGATCGAGATCGCGGTGGCGCGGCAGCACGAGTCGATCCGCCCCGGCCGCGCACTGATCGTCCCGGGCGAGAAGCACGGGCTGATCCGACGCGCCGGTGCGGGATACCGCATCGAACTGGTCGACGGCCCACCGGTCTGCCGGCATCGGCCGAGCGTCGAGGTCCTGTTTCGATCAGCGGCGCAGGCCGCCGGCCCGAACGCGGCGGGCGTCATCATGACCGGGATGCGCGACGACGGGGCCATCGGCCTCCTTGAGATGCGCGAGGCCGGCGCGATGACAATCGCTCAGAACGAGGCCACCTGCACGGTCTTCGGGATGCCTCGCGAGGCGATCCGCCGAGGAGCCGCGAAGGCGGTCGTCCCGCTCGACGCGATCCCCGCGACCCTGATGGGATGGGCCGCCAGCTCGGATACCGGAACCTGGCACTGAGTGCCTGGGCTGGGAATCGGCCAATCTCTCTCCGTTCCGAGGGTCGGCGATCGACCAGGATCATCGGCCCGCGCAGCGGGCACTGTTGTCGGTGGCGTTGGTGATCGACGTCAGCCGGCCGTTGCCGTCGTACACCCCGGACATCACCGTGTGGCCCATCGCGTCGGTGATCGCGGTCAGGAAGTGCGGCCGGGTGGTGCTGTAGCCGAAACTCGTCACGTGGCCGTCGCGGTCGGTCACCGATTGCAGGTCGCCCGTGGCCGTGTACGCATACACCAGACTGTTGCCATTGGGATCGGTGATCGAGGTGATCCGGCCGGCGCTATCCCGCACAAACGTCACGGCGCGGCCGGTGTTGGAGAAGATCCCGTTATCCTGGAAGGTCAGGGTATTGCCGTGGCGATCGGACTCGGTGAGCACCTGGCCGGTGTCGGCGGCGAAGGTGGTGGCGAGGCCGGCTTGATCGGTCAGTGTGTAGGTATCGCCAAACGCCGGATTGGCCGGGTTGTAATCGTCGAGTCCGACGTAGTATTCCTGTGTCCCGGGGATTTGCGAGAGGTCGGCCGATGGCACCGCCAGTGTATCGGTGACGCCGGGATCGGGGCGGAAGTAAGGTGCATAGTATTCGATCACCAGCGCGAACGGCCCGCTGTTGTACACCGGCTGGGGATCGAAGGTGAATCCTTCAACCGTCCCGTTGGGCTTGGTGATCAGGACCCGCGTTCCACCCTCGAACGGCGTCCCGTCGCTGAGGGTACCCATCCCGTTGCCGATCGCGTCGACACTGAGCTGGTAATTCGACTCACTCAGCGTCCAGCCGTAACCGAAGTCGCTCGACTTGCCCGCGTACAGGGAATCATACGTCCGCGTGATGGTGATGGGAATGCCGGCGACCGGCACCGTCAGATCGTTGAATGACAGGTGCAGGTTGCCCAGTTTCAGGTATCCCTTGATGTTCACGGTGATCGAGGTGGAACTCGAGAGCCCGCCGCCCCAGGCGGTCAGGGTCAGGACGTAGGCTCCGTTGGGCAGGTTGGTCGGGTCGAAGAGCCCGAGGTTCCCGCCGCTGGCGACATCCGAGGTTCCCGACTGGATCAGCGTGGCCGACGTGCCGCCGACGGGGGTTGCCTCGAGGGTCCAGGAGACGGGCGCCGTGGCGTTGACGGCTCCGGTGACCTCGACCGGCGCGGTGATGACCGCCTGGTCGCTCGGCGAGGCGATCGCGACCGTCGGTGCCGAGGCGTTGGGGTCGATGGCGTCGAGCGAGGCGTCGGCGGTGCCGGTGAGCCCGGCGGCGTCGCCGGCCGTGGCGACCACGGCGAGTGGACCGGCGATCGTCGGCGTGAACTGACCCCGGCCGGAGCCGTCGAGCGTGATCGCCGTCCCGCCGACGGTCAGCCCCAGCGAGGTCACGCCGACGTTATCGCTGGCGATGACCTGGAAGGAGACGACGGAGTTGATGTCGACCTGGTCGCTGGACATGACGACCTGCACCACCGGGGGTTGGGTGTCCTGGACCACGGTCAACGTATAATCGAGCGGGGTTGGCGCCGTCAAGCCGGCGGGGTTGGTGGCCTGGACCTCGATGGTGTACGGACTGCCGGCGATGTCGGCGGCGGAGGTGGCCCAGGTGATCAGGCCCGAGCCGTCGATGGTCATCCCCGATGGCGGCGGGACGACGAAGGAATACGTCAATGGGTCGCCGGCCGGGTCGCTGGCCTGGACCTGGTAGGAATCAACCTGTCCGGCGGTGACGGTCTGAGCCCCGACCCCTTATCCCCTCCTGAAATACCCCAGATTGCCCAGGTCGCGTCAAGATCTAGGGATGTCCCCATTTCCCCCACCCGTCGGCTCCCAAGCCCGCGAGAATGCGGCCTCGATCAGAGGGTCATCGGGGCCTGAAGGGCGCCAGCCCAATGGAGGGTTGAGCCTCAAAAGTTCTTGCCACACTGCGTCTAAGACTGGCTCTAGATCTTCACGCGATCGGGTTACCCAACCCGACCATTCAGTATAGACCAGAGCATTGCGGAACTCGAGGTTTTTCCCTATACCCCAACCTCGCTTCAATGTGTGATTCAATTCTCTA
>DAHZZC010000499.1 GCA_027435495.1 Planctomycetales bacterium | reverse complement strand
TCCACGAACAGATGACCCCCATTATCACTGGACCAAGAAATGGGGGGCAGGCCAGGGTTCAGGAGCCGTTGTTTGCGGCTCCTGAACCCTTTCCTCGTTCCGGAGCTCGTCGCGACCCCGCCACTGAAACGAATCGGCCCGCCGACGGCGATCGGAGAGGTCAGGCCGCGTCATCGGGAGGATCCTCGAACCGAGGCGGCAGGAACGCAAGGATCAGGTCCCTGTTGGCCACATATCCCTTCCCTCTCCTCAGGAGCAGTCCCATTTTCATCAGAGCATTAATGTCTCGCGTCAGAGTCTTCTCTCCCCGACCGGCGTATTCGGACGCGACCCGCGGCGAAACTTGAGCCAGCTCCTTCCGCGTGACGGGGCGCCCGGGCAGGTCGAGGAGCAGGTGCTTCTGGCGCTTGGAGGACGGGGTATCCCTGTCCCGGAAGCGATCGTGGACGTGGTTTTCCCAGGTCACGGCCCATTGCTGGGTACGAATATAATCAATTTGTTCCTTAAGGCCGTCGACGAAACCCTCGACGGCGTAATGGAGGAACCGCACGACCCCGTTACTGACCTTACTGGAGCGATCCAGCTCGGCATAATAGCGGGCCCTGGTCTTGTTGTAGTGATTGCTCAGGAGATGGCACGCAGGCCACGGCACGCCAGACTGGACGAGGAGGAGGAATTCGACCAGACGCGCCGTGCGTCCATTGCCGTCGCCGAAGGGGTGAATCCAGGCGATATAAAGGTGAGCCAGGATGGTTTTGATGAGGACGAATGCGAACCTCAGCTCGTCGCTGGGCGGATCGCCGAAGTCGTGATTCAGCCAATCGCAAAGCCGCTCGATGAGATGCGGGCAATCTTGCCAGGGGGCGCCTCGGTAGTTCCCGACCCCGACAGAGTGCCTGCGAAACTCTCCTGGTCTGACATCGTCTTCGACGTCCAGTCCCCTCAGGACCAGGGCGTTGAACTGACAGATCCGGTCCGACGTCAAGAGGAGCCTGGGCTCTCGTCGCAGGTCCGCCGTGATTTGATTGCAGGCATCGACCACGTTCTGCACTTCTTGCCCCAGATATTCCTGGGACTTCGGGAGTTTCAGCCCCTTCGCAATTTGCTGCTGGACCTGCTCTTCCGAGAGCGTATTTCCTTCGATACTTGTGGTCGCATGCACGCCCTTGGCCAGATAGAGAAGATAGAGGTTCTTGGCAATCTCAGGTTTCAGCGGAACCCCTGCAATATGCTCGCATTTCGACTGGGCTTCCCCCAGCCGCATCCAGAGGGCGACAGGTGCGTCGGAAAGATTACACTGAAAGTTGATCCAGGAATGTGTCTTCTGGTATGTCCCAGCAACTGATTCAGGCAAGTCGTTGAAAATCATGGTATTGCGTCAATTTGCCATCTGGGTCTGTCCGGTCGGATGTCCCAATTGATTGTCCCAGCAATGGAGCGAAAGTCAACGGTGGGGCCAGGCGGTTCATGCGGCCTCGAGAGGGGACGCTCGCAGATTCCCAGCAAGAAGGCGGTAGGACGGAGGATCGGGATCTCGCCCGGCGAGGGGCGCGACGGTCATCAGCCCACCAAATAAAAACAGGCCGCGACCGGCGGATCTTGGGGGTAAGCCCTCGATCGCGCCGGTCAGCGGCCGTTTTGCGGCGGACTCGCGACGGGGGCAACGGTCCGGGACACGCCGATGAATCGACGAGCCCACGTCCCGCGGCCAGGCCGCCGGGTACACAACCGCATATCTCCTGGGTGATTGACTCGCGGTGGAATGGGGCCTTCCCTGGCCCGTGCCCTCGGGCCGCTCGCCCTTCCCTGGGCACGGCCTCGATTCCGGGGCGATTCGCGGTCATCCCTGACCGGGTCGGCATTCCCGCCGACACCCTCTTCTATCGGAAGCTCCGAGGGCCGGCTCCAGCGTTTTTTCCCGGCCGACGCCACGACGAGCCTCACCCCCCCCGCGCAGGGACGTAGGTCAAACCGCCGCTCGGGAAGACGCGGACGCGCATCGACGTCCCTCTCCCCCTCGCCACGGCCTTCCACAGCGCCTCCATGTCATCGAACAGCCGGACCGGCCCCAGCCTCGGCCCGACCCGCTCCCGAAGCGGCGGAGCATAGACCAGAACATCGCGATCGACCACCAGCTCGCGGGCCCATCGGATCATGAAGGCCGCCGGCGACCCCACAACCGCCGCGGCCTGCTGTGCCGCCGGGATCAAATGACGAATCCCCCAGGCGCCGACCACCCCCGTCGCGGCGATCGCTCGCAATCCGCCGACCGGGAACGATCGGCCGATCTCCTCTGGGTCCGTCCAGAAGATCCCCACCAACGCCCCGCCCGGCCGACACCCCGCCCGGTGGTGCAGCAGCACCTTGAAACTCTGCATCGGGTCGCCCGGCCACGGATGATTCCCCGCCACAACCACGTCCACAGGTTCTTCGATCGGGGCGCGAAACCGCCCGCGGGCTGCCTCCGAAAGAATCTCCTGCACGCTCTCAGGACGTCCCGCCACGATCCGGAAAATCTGCCCCGGACCGCCGATCGCGTGGCTGATCGACCAGCAGGGGCCGAGCAATCCCGCCGCCGCATGGATGGCCCGCCGCATCGGGTTGGTTGAGGCATCCCCACCGAGAAGCCCGGCGGCATCGCCGCCCTGATCACCCATGAGACCCTGTCGATGCAGCGCTCCGAGCGTCGACCGATGGCTCGTCCCCGGCAGGATCAGCTTGTAGCCCCCGCCGAATCCCGCTTGCAGGTGCGGCAGGACCGAGCCGATCAAAATCCGCAAATCGGCCGACGCCACCGGCCGGAAGATCCGGACCGGGATCCCCGGCGCGATCGTCCCCAGCTCCTCATACGCCGAAAGGTCATCCACCGGCGGGCTGAAGCATCGATACCGATCCGCGATCGCATCGCCTACCCGACGCCTCATCGACGCCTCATCCACCGCCTGATGCCGTCCAACCCCCACGCTGATCGTCACCGCCTCGAGACCGACCCCCGCCCGATGCAACCGATCCAGCACGATCGGCAACGCCTCGCGCACAGGCGTCCATCGCGAGGGATCATCCACCACGATCGCGACCGTCTTCCCCGCCCTGGCGAGCTCCTCCAGCCGGGGCGCCCCAACCGGCGCCTCGAGCGCCCGATCCAACGCGGCCGAATAATCCCCAATCGCGCCCGCAACGTCGGGCTCGATCACCTCGACCTCCGCCCCCGCCATCGCCCCTCCTGTCGGCCATCGGAGGTCCAGCGAACCATCCGGCCCCCACGGGACCGAAATCGTGGGTGTGGTTGACATGCAATCCTGGCTCCCCCCCTCGTCGGATTCCCTCCCGATAAGCGGGTCAGACTCGATGGGTTGACCAGGCCTCGTGCTGGCCAGAATGAACTCCCCGGTGTTGGCACAGGGGCCAAAATCGTCCCAGCCGCAATAATCCCCCGAATTGTTTCCAGAAGCCAGATCGATTGGGTCGATACAGATGGTCAAGTGCGTCGAGCGGGCCAGGCCAGGCCGGTCGGCGCGGGTCGTTCAGAACCCAGTGGGTTTTGCCCACCCAGTCGATTGGGTGAATGGATGGACCGCACGAGCCACGGAAGACGGCGATCGACCCGGTATCACCTCGCTGGCGAGGCGTTGGAGGATCGGCGGCTCATGACCGCCGGTCCGCCGATCTTCCCGCTGGAGGTCAATCCGGTCGCGGTCCCGGTCCGGCATCCCAACCGGCCCGTCTTGCCGTTCGCGACGCCGACCCAGAAGGCGACGTTCATCGATACGACGGTCTCGGTTCGGAACGGTCCTTCGGTGCTGATCGGGCTCCAGTCGTACATCGCGCCTTATGTGACGCTCGACGCCGGCCGGCAGAGTGTCATCAAGATCGGGTACGGTTCGACGGTGCAGGATAGTGCCTCACTGATCGCCGCGCCTCACGGCTCGCCGGCGGGGGCGAAGCTGCTCGTCGGGAACAACGTGGTGATCGGGGCAGGGGCGAAGATCCTCGGTTCCAGCACGATCGGGTCGTACGCGACGACCGCGGCGCCGACCTCGATCGGCAGTAACGCGGTGATCGACGGCGCCACGATCGACCCGGGCGCGATCGTCTCGGGCCTGGCGAGGGTCGGGCCGGGGGTGACGGTGCCCTCGGGATACCGGGTCCTTCCTGGCGTCAGCGTGACGACCGAGGCGCAGGCGACGAACCCAGCTCTCGGGAAGGTGGTGAAGGTCACGGCGTCGGATCTCTCCGCGGTTCAGGCGACGTTGACGTACAGTGTGGGCCTCGCCGCTGGCTACACACACCTCTACCAGGGAA
>DAHZZC010000498.1 GCA_027435495.1 Planctomycetales bacterium | reverse complement strand
CATCTCGGGAGTGTAGGCCGAGCGGCGAGGGCGCCCGCCGTCTCCGAAGAGGGCCTCGGCGAATCGCTCAGGATCGAGCTGGCCGTCGCGGAGCCGGTCCGCCGCGGCGCCAAGGTCGTCGGCCACCAGCGCAATACGCCCGCCCGGTTTCAGTAACGACGCCCAGTGCGGCAGCAGAACCTGCCGGACCTCGGCGGCGGGATAGTCTTCCAGCACGTTCACGACAACGATCTCCGACACACTCCCGGCCCGCGCCGGGATCGCGTCCAGCGGCGCCGACAGGTCGGCCGCGGCGTCCTCGGGGGCGACCCGCAGGTAACCCGGCTGCGGGACGGGCGTCGAGCCGAGCAGGAGTCGGGCTCCGTCGGGGATTTCCGCCACGTCCGATGATCCCGCCAGCCGGATCCGGCCTGCGGACGCACCCTCATCGACCATCGATCGGCCCCGCAGGAATTGATTCCGCAGGCGGTCCTCCTGGTAGTCCAGGTCGGCCCGGATCTCCTCGCGGAGGCCCGACAGCGCCGCGTTCGTCTGGTTCACGGCCTCGGTCAGGTCGTGCATCCGATCGATCAGCATCCGGTCGACCCGCGAGAGGTGGGCCAGGTAGGGCCTCAGGACGCGACGGACCGCCCGCTTCAGCCAGAGGAGGCGACCGCGAACCTCAACGCCCCCATCACTAACCCGGGCAATGTTTTGGAGCTGGCCGATGTGATCGCGGAGGTACTCAGCTCGGAAGGTCTCGCCTGGGGTCAGTGCGCGAAGGCTGCGGTCGAGTTCTCTCGCGGCAATTTCGAGCAATCCTGCGTGCAAACGGTTGGCGGACATCCTGCCCTCCTGGCTAAAGATTCTCGCGCCCAGGTTCCTGTCGCCCCGCGCGGCCCTGCGATCCCGGGTTCGAGGTAAATGAGGGCGAGGCGGTAGCATCGTGAGGCGGCCGGGGATGATAGCGAACGCATTAACTGCGGTCGAGCCCATTTCCGGATCCCAAACCGCCTAGATTCCCCTCAGATCGTGGTGCCTCCTGGCCCACGATCGATCCGCGGGTTGGAAGTGCGACGGTCACCGGCCCCCATCTTTTCGGGATGGCACGGCCGCATGCAACGTCCAAAATATCATCGTCCGCCGACGCCTCGCACTTGAGCCGAACGGATGGCAGCCAGGGGCCTTCCTACCGGATAGCCCGACCGCTCGCTCCGTCCCAGGGCGCCTCACGCGATGCAGGACGCGGACCGCCAGATCCTCCCCTCGAATCCGAGGTGAGTACGACTTGACCCGCGCGCCGCTCCGGCGCTTTGACAGGGTCGTCCAGCAGCCGCCTCGGGTGCGCCGGCGTGCATCGCCTTGAGGACGGGGCGGTCGGCCCGCACGCCTGCCTAGCCCCGGCCGTCGCCCGGTAGGAGGTCGCGGTAAAACGCGACCGTTCGCCGGGCAATGCTGTCCCAGCCGAATCGCTGCTCCACCCGCTCCCGAGACCGCTCCCCCATCCGGCGCAGCTCGGCCGGATGATCCAGGAGCCGGTTGATCGCGCTGGCAAGGTCGGCGGCATACCGGGCGGGAACCTTCGGCTCGAAGTCTCCCTCACCAACCGAGTCGATCGGAACGAGCCAGCCGGTCTCGCCCGGGACGACCACCTCCGGGATGCCACCCACCGCCGAGGCAACCACCGGCGTCCCGCAAGCCATCGCCTCCAGGTTGATGATCCCGAACGGCTCGTAGACCGACGGGCAGACAAACACACTCGCCTGGCTATAAAGCGCGATCACCTCGTCCTTCGGCAACACCTGGGGAATCCAGATGACGGGGTTCGGCGAATCGCGCCGGGCATGCTCGACGTGTTCGGCCAGCTCGCGGCCGATCTCGGGAGTATCGGGTGCCCCGGCGACCAGTACCGCCTGAACCCCCGAACGGACCGACTTGATGGCATCGACCAGGTGAATGATCCCCTTCTGACGGGTGATCCGACCGACGAAGAGGATGTAAGGCGTCTTCCGGTCGATCCCCAGGCGATCCAGTACGGACGGATCGGGAGACGGACGATAGCGATCGAGGTCAATCCCGTTGTGGATCACGCGGACCTTATCTTCCGGAACGCCATAAAGCTGCCGGACGTCGCGACTCATCGATTCCGAAACGGCAATGACGCCGTCGGCGTTCTGGTAGGCGGTCCGCTCGACCCACGTGCTGGCCTGATAGGCGGTGCCGAGTTGCTCGACCTTCCACGGGCGATGCGGCTCGAGCGAGTGGGTGGTCAAAACCAGGCGAGCCCCGGTCAACTGCCGGACAAGGCAGCCGGCGAGGTGGGTGTACCAGGTGTGACAGTGGACAATGTCAACCTCGTCCAGCAGCCCGGCCATCTGGAGGTTGCGGATCATCGTCTCCTGGAATCGCGCGTGCCTGGGATCGCGAAAGGGCAGAGTGCAGGCCGGCTGGATGCCCTGCACACTCAGATTTCCCAGCGACTCCGACTGGTCGCCGAAGCAGAGCACCCGGATGGTGTGGCTCCCGTCTTCCACCCGCACCAGCTCTCGGGTGAGATTTTCGACGTGGACGCCTGCCCCACCGTAGATGTGGGGCGGATACTCGTTCGTGAGGATCGCGATCCGCATGG
>DAHZZC010000497.1 GCA_027435495.1 Planctomycetales bacterium | reverse complement strand
CTCATTTTGACCAAGCTCGACGAGGCCGATAGCCTCGGCGGCATCCTCGGTGTGCTGGGGATGTCGAGCCGGCCGGTCAGCTACCTGACGACCGGCCAGGCCGTCCCGGACGATATCGAGCCCGCCGACCGGATGCGGCTGGCCCGCCTGATCCTCAATCAGGAAGACCTGGCGTGATCGGACCCGCGGCGATCGCCGCAGCCCATCGTTTCCGAGGGATCGAGGAGATCGGCATGTCCGACCAGGCAGATCGGCTCCGGCAGCTCGTCTCGGCGAGCCGAGCCCCCAACACCCTCACGACGACCGAGGCAAGGCCGACGACCCGGCTCCCCGCGTCGACGTCCGCGACTCGGCCGGCGCGGTCGCTGCTGTTCACCAGCGGCAAGGGAGGCGTCGGCACGTCGAACCTGGTGCTCAACCTGGCGATCGCGCTGGGCGAACTGGGCCATCGTGTTCTGGTGGTCGACGCCGACATCGGCCTGGCCAACCTCGACCTGCTCTGCGGCCTCTCGCCCCGAAACGACCTGGGCGATGTCCTCGCCGGGCGTTGCTCACTCGCCGAGGCCGTGATGGAAGGCCCGGGCGGAATCCGAATCCTCCCCGGCGCACACGCGATCCGGACCGGCCCCGAGGCGCTCGACGGCGGCCCGGCCCTCCTGGTCGACGAACTGGGCGAGCTGGAGGCGGACGCCGACTTTCTGCTGGTGGACGCAGGCTCCGGCCTTGGCCCGGGCGCTCTCCGGCTGGCGACGGCCGCCGAGATGGCGGTCGTCGTCACCACGCCCGAGCCCACCTCACTGGCCGACGCACACGCGGCAACCGCCCGATTTCGACGCCTGACCGCCCCGCCCCGGCTCCGGGTCGTGGTGAACCAGGCGCGAACGTCGGCCGAGGCGGCCGAGGTCCTCGACCGCTTCGTCGTGACGAGTCGGCAGTTCCTCGGCGTCGTGGTCTCGCCAATAGGTCAGTCGATCCGTGCCGACCCATCCGTCGGCCAGGCTGTTCGCAACCGAGTGCCTTTCGTTCTGGCACATCCCAACTCCATCGCCTCACGGGGTGTCCGGCGGCTCGCCCGCGCCCTCTCGCGAGAAGATACCCGCGCCCAGCCACGCGGCCGACGGCCAGGGTTCTTCACCGGCCTCGCCACGCGATGGGCGCTCGGGATGGTCACCACCGGATGACCGCATTCCACTTTCCGGGAGGAGCAAATCCATGAAAGACGCCCGATCAAGCCGGTTCGGAGCACGGCCCCCGCCCGAGACGGGCCCCAACACCGATGCCAACCGAAGGTGGGCTGAGACGCCCCCATGACAACGAGGTCGAGATGCCGGCTGCGATGGCTGCGGCTCACGACGCAAGGGCGGGTTTTTTGGGTCGTTGCGATGGTATCACTCAAGCCGATCGGGCAGACGAGTCGATACTAGACGGGGTGGGAGTTCCAAGGACGGCGAGGGGAGAAGGGACGGTCGCCATCAGGGCGAAGGCGGGACCAGATCTCGCCAACCGGATGCGACCGGGACTCTGCGATGCGTAACACGGCGCCGGCGATCGCCCTCCGGGAGCGGGCGCCGTCGTGGCCCGGAGCACAGGATGTGCGACCCCTCGCGCAGCCGACACGGAGGTCAGGATGTCAACCAAGGTGGATGTGGATGTAACCGAACTCTGGCGGGAGTTCAAGGAACACCCCACCACGGAACTGCGCAACCAACTGGTCGAACGCTACTTGCCTCTGGTCAAGTACAACGCCGAGCGGATCTGGCAGCGCCTCCCCGAGGGGGTCGACCTCGACGACCTGATCTCCGCGGGGGTCTTCGGCCTGATGGACGCCATCGACGCCTTCGACCTGACCCGTGGCGTGAAGTTCGAGACCTATTGCGTTCCCCGTATCCGCGGTGCCATGCTCGACGAGCTACGCACCATGGACTGGGTCCCCCGACTGGTCCGCTCGAAGGCGACCAAGATGGAGGAAGCGCGCAAGGAACTGGAAGCCCGGCACGGCCGTCCGCCCACCGACGTCGAACTGGCCGAGCACATGGGCTTGCCAATGGAAGAATATGAGAAGATGGCGATGGACGCTAACGCCGTCGGCCTGATCAGCCTCAACAAGAAATGGTACGAGACCGACAGCTACAAGGACGTCCGCGAGATCGACATCCTCGAGGACAAAAAGGGCGAGGACCCCACGCGCAGGCTCCAGCGCAAGGATCTGATGCGCATGGTCACCAAGGGCCTGAGCCGGAATGAACGCCTCATTATTATCCTTTATTATTATGAAGAGCTGACCATGAAGGAGATCGGCGCCACGCTCGACCTGAGCGAGTCGCGCGTCTCTCAGATGCACTCGTCGATCATTCAGCGGCTCCAGTCGCAGCTCGCCACCCGCCGGCCCGAGTTCGGGACCTGACCCCAAAAAGCCACCGGGACCTGCCCCCAAAATGTCCCGTGAGGTCTCGTGGAGTCCCAAAAGAGCGAAACGGCCCCGTCGAGTCCTGGAGTTTCCCTCCAGATCCGCCGGGGCCGTCGTTTGCTTCCCGGGACGAGTCCCGATGTTCGCGATGGCCTGCCCCCTGACGTGCGAATCCGTTGGGTGTAGAATGTAGGAGAGAGACGTCGGGACGTTCGCCCAGTTGCAGGGCGGCGACGGCGGATCGATCCGATTTCGGCGGGGACACGCGATGAATTCGGCAGCGAAGCGGGGACACGTCCTCCTGACGGTCGCGCTCGCGGCGGCGGCGACCGTGCTTGAACCCGACCGGGCTGAGGCCCAGTGGGGCCTCGGAATGGGCCTCGGATGGGGTTGGGGCCTCGGCATGGGCGGCTACGTCCAGCAGCCTTCCGATTTCCTCAACCAGGTCGCGCTGTCCCGGATGAACCATGTCCGCGGTCCCATCCAGAACGACGTCTATGCCAATCGTCCGAACTCCTATGTCAACCGAATCCGCGACAACGGCTTCGTCGACCGCTACTACCCCGATGGCGGCAATCCATCGTACACCGGGCGCGCCGCTCGGTCTCGCACAGCGCGCGTGACTCCGACCGCGGCACGGACCGGAGCCACACCCGCCCGGCAAGTCACCCCGCTCACCAGCTTCTTCAATGACAGGAACCAGCTCGTCTGGCCCGGTGACGCCCCGACCACCGGCGAACTGAAGGCCAGTCGTGAGGAAGTCGACAAAGCCTGTGCCGTCGCGTTCACCGAACTGAAGCAGAACGGGACCGCCTCGATCGCCTCGGCAACGGAGGCTCGTCAGAAGCTGCTCGATTACGGCCGTCCCGCCCTGACTGCGGTCAAGTCGACGCAAACCTCACAGATCGCCGATGGGTTCCGAACCTTCCTGACCTCGCTCTACGATTCGCTCGCCCAGGCGACCGAGGTTGGCGGACCCCCCCCGCCGGCCTGAGGAGCGAAATCTCTCGCGGCTCGTCGAGTTATCGGAGGGCCGTTGCGACCGCCTCGGCCATGTTCTTCCGTGAAAGATCGACCTGGAGCACTTTACCGTCCCGGCCGATAAGAACGTTGCTGGGGATCTCGGAGATGCCGAAGGCGGCGGCAATGTCGTCGGGTCCAGGTGCGGTGATCAGGTTGGGCCACCGGACGTTGTGCTCGAGAAGAAACTGGCGCACCGCCGGTTGGACGTTCTCCGGCTTGGAACCGCCATTCTGAAGGGCGTCGAGGTTGATCCCGACGATTCGAAAGCCCCGGCCCCGGTTCGCCTCATAAACACCGTCGAGCCATTCCACCTCCGCCGCATTCGGAACGCACCAGGTCGCCCAGAAGACGACCAGCACGGCGTCCCCTCTCATTGCGGCGAGGTTCACCGGTTTGCCGTCGACGTCGAAGCCTCGAAGCGCCGGCGCAGGCTTGCCGACAAGGTCGAGCTGTCGGAGCCGCTGGCGGCAGTATTCCTTGACGTCGGCGTTGTTGGCCTCCTTTTCGAGGAGCGCAAAGGCTTCGCGGGCGACATCGAATCGCCCGCCCTGAACGAGCCGCTGATAGTAGGCCCCGCAGAGGATCAGCAGCGATGGGGTATCGAGAACCGTCGACGGCGCCGGCCTGGCGGCTGCTCCCGCTCCGGCCGATTTCGCGGAGGGACCGACGAGCCGACGCAGATCGGCCAGGGATCGGTCGTATTCACCGCGATCGGCGGAGGCGATCAGGTTGATCGTCTCGGCCAGAAAGCGAACGGCTGACGAGGGGGCCGACGTGGCGGCGAGGATGCGATCGGCGGCGGGATCGGCCTCAGCGAAGAGATTGTTGGAGATCGCCAGGCGGAAAAGTGTCTCGTAGGTCGCCTCGGCCTGCTCGGGCGGCTGGGACGAAGCCAGCCGGTCAAGCCGGGCCAGTCGTTCCCGCTCGATTCGGAGGAGCTGGCGGTCGTACTCATCCTGGATCGCTTGCAGACCCGCGATGGTCGGCCTTGCCTCGGCCTGGCGTGCCGCGACCGGCCGCGGCCTCGGCGATTGCGCCTGGGCTCCTCGGGGGCTAGTCGCGAGGGTCGCGAGGCCGATCGCCGTAGCCATCACGCCGATCCGGGTTGGGCTCATCGTGGGTCGATCCTGTAAGTGATCCGGGGCCTGGCGACCGGACGGACGCCCGCCGGCGCAGGACCGCCATTCTACTACCGCGGGCGTGGTCGGGCAAATCCGCCGACCGATGGACTCCGCCCCTCAGCCTGTCCCTGAACGGAGGCCCGCGTCGGCCATCGCGGTCGATGCGGTCTTCGGGCGGATCGCTGGTTTCTTCGACGGGTGCGGATGAGAGACTCTCCACAACGCGATCAAAAACAGCACTCCGACGATCACACCCACGATCGCGAAGACCGGCTGGAGCCAGGCTGCCATTGGCTTCGCCGGTGTCTCACGAAGGTACTCGACGAACGGACGCGTGGTCCTGGTGGGAACAACCGTTTCCTCGTAGAACAGCTCGTTCGAGCGGACCTTGATCGAATGTTCTTGCTCGGGCATGTTCCGCGACTGCGGGCGCATGGCGACGGCCCCCTTCGCAAACCCTCCGGCCGGGTCGCCCGACTCGGCCGACCTCCAACCCTGTTCCTCGCTCGACCAGACGCCTCCCATCTTAACCGCCTTCGTCCCAACCGGCATCAGGTCGCGCGGAAGAACCAGTCCCAGCTTTGAGGGAATTCGGCCAGTTCTTCGGATCCGGCGAGCGCATCGTCCCAGGGATAGAGGACCTTCGCCATCTCGACCGACGCGAACCCTGCGCGGGCCAGGCGGTACTCGACCTCGAACGGTTGCCAGAACTTCTGGCTGAGGCCCTGGAATCGGAACCGTCCGAAGGCGAAGTCGTAATACCGACGCTCGATCTGAGAGGCGGCCAGGCGCTCAGCGGCGCGGGGGCTCATCCCTCTCTCGATGGCCCGGTCCGCCAGAAGCATCGCGTGGTAAGCCAGTGCGTCGATCGACGGAACGATCGCCAGAAAGACCCCGCCCGGCCGGAGCGCCGATCGTATGGCACGGAGGGTTCGGTCGATCAATCGGACGTCCGGCATCACCAGCGAGTTGACCGCGACGGCGACATCGAGCTGTCCGGCGAGATCGCCGAGCTCGTGCATCGGCCGGTTGAGGAACTCGACACGCGCGGCCGCCCTGGGTCCGATGCGGGCGCGGGCCCGGTCGAGCATCCCCTCGGCGAAATCGAGGGCCAGTACCCGGCCGAACGGATCGAGAAGCCGGGAGAGCAGCGGACCGGTCCCGCAGCCGAGGTCGGCGATCGTTTTGCTTCCCGGATCGGCGATCGCGTCGAGCGCCGCCCAGAGCGGATTTTCCACCCCGGGCCCGTAGGGGTCGAGGAACACATCCTCGTAACCCGGGGCGTGTCGGCTCCAGTGTCGGTCCTGGTCGTTCCACTTGCGGTCGGGCAAGGCGGCACCGGCCCCATCAATCGGCCCCGCTCGTCGATCGACATCGGTCGTCGGCGAAAGCTCCCCTCAAACATCCCACGATCATTATAGGACGGATTCGAAGGGAAAAACGGCCAGAATCTCGGATCAGGAGGGAACCGGCTGGTGGGGCCCCTCGAAATCCGTGCCGAGGACAATCTCCGAGGAATCCCGACGGAACGCGGGAAACCGGGGCATGGCGACGAGATCAAAGCCATTGGCGTTGTCGAAAGCCCAGGTGGCGACCGTGGCTCGAAGTCGGACGCGAAGTCCGAGCCGTTTCCAGACCGCCCGGGCGATCGAGTCGATGGGTCTGGCTGACGTGACAACGCCCCGACGCCCAGCCGCGATCGCCCGGGCGATTGCTTCGGACGAAGCTTCAGCAGGATCGCCGGAAGACGCCTGGATGTCCAGGTGTGGCGAGGGGAGGGTGGCATCCAGATCGTCAAGGTCCCATTCGCGGCGGTGGAAGCCGGTGAAGGCAAACGGATCAGCGCCGGCGCGGAGGTAGCTCCACGGCCCGACGAAGAGCCCATGGAAGGCCAGCGCACCGGGACGTCCGGCGTCATCGTTTCCCTGGGGTGCCACGCCGACGATCATCCAGGGGCCGCGCTCGATCCGGAGGGCAAACATCGCGTCCGCCTCGGCGATGCCCGGGGGCTGCTCGCCGTATCGCTGAGAGGCCAATTTCAGGGCGGCCAGCCACTCCGGCCGGCATCCCGACGACCGCGCCAGCACCGCATAGCCGCGGTTCCAGAACGGGAAGCTGCCGTAGACGGCCTGTTCGATCATCGAGGCGGCTCCGTGATTCGCGGGCTCGGGTCCGTCGCACTCACTCCGGCGGCGACAGATCGGGCATCGCGAAATCCGAGGCGAAGACGAGCGTGGTCTTCCCCCCCTTCGACGGTCGGATCGTCCCCGAGAGGAGCCGGATTGCCAGCGGATCGCCGGGGCGGCTGGTCAGAACGTAGACATCGGTGGCCGTCCAGTCGTAGTCGACCAGCCGGATCGTGATCGGATCGCCGACCTTCCAGGTGATCGGTTGGGGATACTCGTAATCCCAGATGGGTCGTCTCGTGTCGCGAATCACTGATGAGGGCCCATACGTCGTCCCCGCGACCTCGATCACGACGCCTAGGTCGGGCCCGTCTCCCGAAAGGTACTTGCCGACCGTCGGCTCGACTTCACCCATGCGCAGCGTGACCTTGTACTGCCCCGGCACAGAGGCCCTCTCCCACCAGTCGAGGTATCGCTTCGCGATCGTAGCGAACCGGCCGTCGGGATGGTCGCGCTGGTAGTCGCGAAGGCGTCGGGCGACCTCGGCGACGTCGTCGGGGTGGGCGGTCAGATGGTCGAAGGCCTGGCGATAGGCATAGACGTCCCACTCACCGAGAATCCGGTCGCGGGCCTCGATCGCCTCGCTGAGATAGCGTCCTCCGGTTTGATGGGCCTTCAGGTAATCCTGATACCGCTCAATCCGGGCCGCGAACCGCGACGGGTACTGCCGCGAGTAATCGCGGGCCTTCGCGATGTCCTGCTCGTCGAGCCGGCGGAGGTAGTCATCCAGCCGCAGCTTGACGGCATCACGAGCCGGGCTCTCGGCGTGATCGGCGAGGAACTGGCGGGCGCGCTCGATCAGGTCCTCCAGCGACATACCGGGCATGGCCTCGGAACGCACCAGGTCGTCAACGAACTGCTGATCCTGGGCGAATCGACGGGCATGGAGTGACTGCTTCAGCTCCTGGGCGATCGTCAGGGCATCGGGTCGCTTCGGACTGTCGGGGAACTCGCGGAGGAAGCCATCGATGGCGGCCAGTCCGATGGCGGGGTCGTCGACCGAGGCGAGTGACCTGGCCTCGCCCTCGACCTCCTTCCAGCGGCGGTCGTGGCGGGCGCGTTCCTGGGCTTGCTCGACCTCTCGGATCGCTGGCGCCAGCCGGGGCGACTGATCCTTCAGGGTGTCGAGACGCTTCGGCAGGTCGGGCGCGGCGGTTCCGTTGGCGACCTGTACGCCCGCGGCCTTCACCTGCCACTCGGCCTTCTTGACGCGAGCCTGGCGCTCCAGCTTCGGCCAGAAGATCCCCAGGGAGGGGTGCCATTCGAGCAGGTCGGACCATCGCCGAGCAATCGCCGGCGCGGCGGCCTCGGGCGATTGCTCGAAGGCCGTCGCCTGTCGGAATCCGAGGGCGTCGTAGCCGGCCGCCGACCCGGCAAGCAAGACGATTCCGCCGGCCAGCCGAAGTAGCCGCCCACGTCGTCGACGACGGACCATCGCTGTGAGTCGGTCTCGGAACTCGTACGACCGATTCGACCGCGGATACCGCCGCTCATAAGCGGCGACCACCCGGCCGAGTCGCCCAGGGTCGCGCGGGCCGCGCTCCCAGGCGGCCACCATCGCGGCGCGGTCGCGGGACTCCAGTTGTTCGGCGAGCCACGAGAGCGGCCCCTCCAGCCCGATCGGCCGGAGGACCGACGGCGGGCGGTTGCCCTCGGCACCCGGGCCGAACGAGCTGACGCCGAAGATCGCCCCATCAGGCGCGTGGGCCGCCAGCGCGTGCCGCGTCATCCCGTAATGCTGGTCGACAATTCGCTCGACCAGCGACTCAGGGACCTCCGGATCGCCCTCGGTTTCGGAATTCGCAGGCTCCCTCTCCATCACTCGGTCGAATTTGGTGAGGAGGAGCGCCACGGGGCGATCGGCTCGGGCGTCCACGGACCGCTCGATGTAGCGCTCCAGCAGGTTCTCGACCTCCTGCTGACGGCGCCGGCGCTCGACGGGGTCGGAGGGACCGTCCGGGTCAAGGCAAAGGAAGACGGCGTCGCAGCCGTCGAAGAACGCGTGGATGGGCTCGTCCGAGCCGAGTGTGACATGCTCGCCCTGGTAATCCTTGACGATCAGGTCGAACCGGGCGGGCCCGTGATAGAGGCGGAGGTTCAACTCGGTCTCGGCGAGCGAGCCGGCCATCGGCTGGCCAGATTCGATCTGAGCGATTTTTTCGGCGAGATATTCCGCGGTGCGGGGATCGGCGGCGGCGAGGCGTAGACCCGGCACCTGTCCGCTCGACGCCTGTCGATAAAACATCGCCAGCAGGGTCGTTTTACCGACGTTCCGGTGGCCGAACAGCGCGACCTTCAGCGGATGCGCCAGTCGCGCCTCCAGGTCGTCCAGTGGATTCGTCCGGCGATTGCTCATCCTGTCGCCTCGATAAAGAGACCCGCCTCCTCGTCCG
Organism: Planctomycetales bacterium; assembly: GCA_027435495.1. GTDB lineage: Bacteria > Planctomycetota > Planctomycetia > Isosphaerales > Isosphaeraceae > JAKAUH01. Next base: position 3,994 of record DAHZZC010000497.1, on the reverse strand, counting down.
GCCGCCGCCCGCGCCCGGATCGGTCCCCTGTAAGATCGTCAGGGAGCCGGCCGGGATCGAAGCCATCCCTCGGCATTTTTCGCGTCCGTGAAGTATTTGTCGATCCCCGACGACCTGAGCGCCTCCCGGGCCTCCGTCCGGCCGAACTCCGAGCTGTTGCCGCTCAGGAAGGCCCTCGGCGTCCCTGAGTGATTCTTCGCATGATCCAGGATGCAATGGAGGATCAGGTTGTCGGGGAGGACCAGTTCGGGATGCCGACGATCGGGGACCAGGAGGTCCGAGAAGCGTCGCCGATGGCCTCCCTGGACATCGGGATCAGAGTAGCGATCGATCCGAGGCGGCGGGCGGCCTGCCGGAAGTCAGACACAAGCCCGTCGATATAATCGAGACACAGGACCGACGCGACATTGAATGGATCGGTGAGCCGCTTCAATATCTCTGTCCTGTTGCGTTCCAGTTGATCCCGTTCTCTCGCGAATCTCTCATGGAGGGCCCTCCATTCCTTGACTCGGCCCCTGACATTCGCGGTGGCTTCCATGAAGCGGATCGTAGGGATCGCCAGCTTGAGCCCCTTCCTTTCTTCGGCCGCTCGCAGAAGGGGTTCTCCATCAGGCTCCTGTCCAAGGGTCAGGCCGATCAGGTAATTCGTCTCGACGTAAACGATAGCCACCAGATCGCACCTCGGAATTGAAAAGCGCGTCGTCCAGCAGCCGGACGAGCCCCAGGCGGTCGAGTGCCTCGAAAGCCGGCGGAGGGCTCGTCTTGGACTTCCAGCGATAGGACAGGTCCCTGATCCAGACCAGGACGAGTTCCAGGAAGAGATCCTCGCTAATTCGCTCCGGCCGCCTTTCCCGGTAGAAAGTGGAGTAGTAGCTCAGGATGGGGCCCGAGTCGGTCGAGAAGACGGGCCCACGCTTCGCCCCCTCGTCTCCCCGATAGATTCGAATTCGCTCGCGATCGGCGATCAGGATGTACGGCACCCTCCGATCGGCGTGCTCGCGCGAGCCCTTTACGAGCGAACGCGCGGCCGAATCCGGTATCGGCTCCCACCTGGCCTCGCCGACCACAATCGGCCGATTCTGGCGATCGATGACGATGACATCGACCGCCTTCGGTTCGCGCTTCACTCGTTTCGATACCGGCATGGTGCCCTCCTCCTGGCACCGACATCGATCCGATCGCGGCGATCCCTCAAACCACCCGCCCGGCCTTCCGCATCGAGATCGCCCACCGGATCGGCCCGACGACCGGCCGGAACATCCACCGGACCGGCAGCCCGATCACCACCAGAAACGAGATCACAACCACCATCCCGGCCGCTGCCATCCCGAGATACCGCAGCACTCGTACGTTCAACCCGTAGGCATCCAGCGCCTCGCCAACCGTCGCCTCGATACCCCGGGCGGCGCCGCCGGTGATGGCCGCGGCGAGCTGAATCCCTGCCTTGCCAAACTCGCGGACGGCGTACTCGGTCGCCTTCCCGGCATAGTCGACGAACCTCTCCGGGTCAGCCAGGAACGCCGCCAGCACGCCGGCCGCGGCCAGCTTCTTCTTGTGCGGCAGGACCGTCCCGGTGAAGAACGACCAGCCCGAGCGGCCGGTCTTCCGCAAAACACTGAGGCTCTCCGGCCCTTCCTTCGCCAGCACCTCGGCGACGTCGTCGCCGTAGACCCGGACGGCGGTCAGACCCTCGGGCCCGAGTTGCCGGACCATCCCCTCGGCGCCGTCGGGATACCGGCGTGCCAGCCGCTGCGCCGTCTCGCCCAGCTCGACCACCAGCCGCTTCTCGGCGGCCGGGAGCCCGGCGAAGGTGCGAACCGCCTGAGGGTCCTGCCCCATCAGTCGCGAGAACCGCGACTCCAGCAGCGCCTCGGCCGGATGCTCGACCGCCCGGCCGGCGCGGGCGAGGTCGTCGCTCTGCCGGACGAGTCGTTCGAGCGACTCGTCGGCGTTGAGCCTCGGGAAGAGGCGGCGGGCCCCCGCACTGGCCCCGTCGCCGCCGATCTCGCGGGCGACGTTCTTGCCGCCGGACTTCGCCTCGGCGATCACCTGCTGCATCAGGTCGTCGAGCCAGGCGACCTTCCCCGCCCGCGCCGGCGCGGTCAGCGTCGCGACCGCCAGCATCGCCACCGCGACCGTCCCGACGCCCTGACCTCGGAGTTTCCTGATCATGTGTCCTGGCCCCTGGTTTTCTGCCCTGTCGTGATGGCCACCTCGACGCCGGTGGAAATCCCTTTCACGGAATCGATTCGCGCTCCGAGACCGCGGGATTCGGCCGACGGCTCCGGAGATGCTCCTCCATCTTCTGGAACCCGACCGCCCCGACGCCCGCCTGGACCATCTGCGCCGAGAGGTATTTCAGGCCCCGCTCGGGAGGGATCCGGAAGACGACCTCGGCGCCTTCCTTGAGGAACCGGACGGGCCGCCAGGTCGTCAGCCGCATCCCGGCACGCTCGCAGAGCGGCCCGGCCATCGCCGAGAGCTGGCCGAGGCTCAGCCGGGGGAGCGCCTCGGGCATCCGGCGAAGGACCCGGTACACGCCGCCCGCCGCCCGGACCGCCCACCAACGTGCCAGCCGCTCGGTCGTCGCCGAGGCCCCCTCGACCGCCGACCTCACCCCGGCCCGCGCCGCCGCCTTCACCTCCGACCGCGCCGCCTCCGAGGCCAGTGCCCCCTCAGGCTGCATCGCCGTGAGGCTCAGCACATCGGCGATCGCGAAGCAACCGTCGATCATCGCCCAGGTCAGCTCGCCGGAGGTCGGTGCGTATCCCTGCCGCATCACGTTCCCCAGGTGCACCACGTCGTACAGCGGGAGGAACTGGTAATACGAGAGCGACCCGTCGTCCAGTTGCGCCACCCGATCCAGTCCATCCTGCTCGATCATCCGAATCGTTGCCTGGCCATTTTGACCGGCCATCGAGAGCGCCGAGAGCGCCACCGCCTCGCGGAACGATCGGCGGTCCTTCGTCTGCAAGAATGCGATCGTCTCGGGCCCGGCGTCGGCCTGGGCGATCGGCGGGATCGCCGCCGCGCCGTACTTTCGGAGCACCTCGCGGAAGTCGGGGTCGGTCGCGTACTTGTCGAGGATCGCCAGGGCCATTGGCCCGTGCTCGGCGAGGGCAAGGGTCGCCTGCCGGCGGAGGGTCGCGTCGACAAAGTCGCCGAAGACGACATCGGCCGCGTCCGGCCCGGCGCATCGGAGGGCCTGCTCGCCCGCCTCCCCCTGCTCGACCACCAGCCGCAATCCCCGGGGACTCCCGCCCACCGCCTCGGCCAATCCGGCTGCCGCGACATGCCGGAGGTGGCCCGCCACCGCCTCGGGACGCTGGGTCTGGAGCATCAGATCGAGGTGGTCGGCGTTGACGGCCAGCACGATGAGCGCCTGGTCAATCGGCATCGCCTCGCCCATCGCCTCCAGAACCGGCCCGTAAAGACCGACCAGCGCGAAGCCCTCCAGCCCCTGCCCGCGAAACGCCTCCAGTGCCATCGGGCCGAAGTGTTCCAACGTCCGAAGCGCCGATCGCAGTTCGGAGGCGCCTTTTTCGAGGCTGATAAACGCCAGGGCGGTCAGCGCATCGGTCAGGGCCTGGCGATCGTCCTTCAGCCGATCGATCAGGGCGACGACACCATCGGGCTCGGCCAGGATCAGCGGAAGCGCTGCTGGAAATCGCGCCGCGGCTCGTCGCTGCGTGGGTGAGAGTGCCGCCAGTTCCGCGATCAGAATGCCACGGTCCGTCTCATCACCGCGCTTCAGGCCGAAGTACTCGCGCCAGTGCAGCAGAAGGTCGGCCGCGGCGTCGGTCCCCAGGATCTCGCGCAGCCGTTTGAAGTCGGCCGGATACTTCTCGTAGAGGACCAGCGCTTCCATGTCCAGACGGTCGAGCAGGACGAGCCCGCGCTCGCCGTCGGTCCGGTCGATCGCCTCGGCGTTCCGGCCGAATCGCTCGGCCAGCCGGGTGACCATCGCGCGGACTCTGGGCGAGGCGTCCCGATA
>DAHZZC010000496.1 GCA_027435495.1 Planctomycetales bacterium | reverse complement strand
TCCAGTCGGCCCTCGATCAATGGCAGGGAAGCCTGAACAAGGTGAGTGTTGACGAAAAGGGAACAATGGTGATCGCGGCGATGGGCCTCCCGCCGCAATCGCACTGTGACGACTCGCGCCGAGGCGTCCGGGCCACCCGGGCGATCCGCCAGGGGCTCGAATCGATGGGCGTCGCGTGCTCGATCGGCGTCGCGACGGGGCGGGTCTATTGCGGCGAGGTCGGCAACGACCGGCGCCGGGAGTACACGATCATCGGCCGGGTGGTCAACCTCTCGGCCCGGCTGATGCAGGCGGCCAGGGAGGGGCAGGAAGTCCTCTGCGACGAGGAGGTCGCCCGCGCCTGCCGCGACTGCTTTGAATTCGAGGCCCTGCCGCCCCGGTCGCTCAAGAACATCGAGGGGCCGGTCTCGATCTTCCGGCCGATCGGCTCGCTGGATGTTGTGCGGGTCCGACGGTCCACGATCGGCCGATGCGTCGAGCGCGAGGCCCTGCTCGGGCGGCTGGAGGCCGTCCGGACCGGTCGGGGCGGCGTGGTGGTGATCGAGGGCGAGCCCGGGATCGGCAAGTCGCAACTCATCGCCGAGCTGATCGGCCTGGCCAGGAAGAAGGGCGTCGCCGTGCTCGCCGGCGCGGGGGACGCGATCGAGCGATCGAGCCCGTATCACGCCTGGCGGCCCGCCTTCGACTCGCTCTTCGAGTCGATCGAGGCGCCCGATGACGACGCCCGGCTCGACCGAATCCTCGGGCAATGCTGCGGCGACAACCCGGAGCGCCGGCTACTGGCCCCCCTGCTCCGGGTTGTCCTTCCGCTCGATCTCCCCGAGAGCGAGCTGACCGCCGCGATGACCGGCCAGGTACGAGCCGACAATACCAATGACCTGCTCACCGCCCTGCTCCGAGGCGCCGCCGCCGATCAGCCGACGCTCCTGGTGATCGACGATGCGCACTGGCTCGACTCGGCCTCGTGGAGCCTGACGTTGAAGGTCGCGCAAGAGGTCGCCGGCGCCCTGCTGGTCGTCGCCATGCGCTCGCAAACCCCCGGCTTCGACAAGGAGCGTGAGGAGCTCTCCCAAACGGCCAACGAGGTCTTCCGGCTCGGTAGCCTGCCCGACGACGAGGCCCTCGCCCTGGCGCGCAACCGGCTGGGCGTCGCCGAGTTACCTCCCGACGTCGAGACCCTGATTCTCCAGAAGGCGCAGGGGAACCCGCTGTATTGCGAGGAGCTGTCGGGAGCCCTTCGCGACGCCGGACTCCTTCAAATCGAGGGCTGCCATTGCCGGATCGCTCCCGGGGTGGACCTGGCGAGCCTGGGCATCCCGGACACCGTCGAGGGGATCATCAACGACCGGTTCGACCGGCTCTCCCCCTCGCAACAACTGGCGCTGAAGGTCGCGAGCGTGATCGGCCGGCTGTTCGCGTTCCGTCTGCTTCACGACGTCTACCCGATCGAGCCCGAGCGCGACGAGGTGCCGGGCCACCTCGACATCCTCTCTCGCCTCGAACTGATCGCGCCCGAGCGGCCCGACCCCGACCTGGCCTACATCTTCCGACACGTGATCACCCGGGATGTCGTCTACGACCTGCTCCCGTTCTCCCAGCGCCGTCGGCTGCACCACGCGGTGGCGACCTGGTACGAACAGACGCTCGCGGGCGAGTTGGAGCCGTTCTATCCGCTGCTGGCTTACCACTGGTCGATGGCCGGCGAGGACGACCGGGCGATCGAGTCGGCCTCGAAGGCGGGCGAGCAGGCGCTCCGGAGCGGTGCCTATCGCGAGGCGGTCAACTTCCTCGACCAGGCCGTGTCGACCCACGCCCGGCGCCACCCGGGCGAGGAGGCCGATCGGTTCGCCCGATGGGAATATCAGCTCGGCGAGGCGCACCTGAGCCTCGGGCACCTGGTCCAGAGCCGCCGGCACGCCGAGCGGACGCTCGAGCTGCTCGGCCGGCCGTTGCCGAGGCGATGGGGGCTCCCCGGGGCGTACCTGGCGCAGCTCTCGATCCAGGCGATGCGGAAGCTCTGGCCGCCGAGGGGCCCGCGCGTCCCGCCGGCGGACGTCGAGGCGCGCCGGCTGGCGTCGTCGGCCTTCGGGCTGCTCGGGCAGCTCTGCTACTTCGACCAGAACCTGGCGATCGGGGTCTACTCGGCCCTGAAGTCGCTGAACGAGGCGGAATGCGAGGACCGATCGCCCGAACTGGCTCGCTCCCTGGCGATCATGTGCATCGCCTGCGGGCTGGTCCCTGCGCACGGGCTCGCGGAGGGATACGGGCGGCGAGCGTTCGAGGTCGCGAGCGGGCTCGACGACCTGGCGGTCCGGGCCTGGGTCCTGCAACTGACGGGGATGTACGACCTCGGGATCGGCCGATGGGACCGGGCCCGGGCGAGCCTCGATGAGGCGGTCGCGATCGCCCGACGCCTGGGCGACTGGCGGCGCTGGGAGGAGTCGTCGGGCGAGCTGGCGCGGCTGGACTACTACCTCGGCGACTTCTCGGCGTCATCCTCCCGGTTCCACGAGTTCGGCGAGGAGGCCGCGCGTCGGGACCACGATCAGGCGATCGCGTGGAGCCTCCACGGCCGATCGAAGTCGCTCTACCGACTCGGCCGATTCGACGAGGCGCTGGACCTGCTCCGCCAGTCGCAGACCCTCCCCGACGAGGCCCTCGGCGCCGGCGACGCGATCCTCCGGGGCGGCCTGCTCGCCCTGCTCCACGCCGAGCGCCGCGACTGGGAGAAGGCGCACGCCTTCGCCGACGAGGTGATGGGCCTGATCCGCCGCTCGCCGCCGATGGTCTCCTACAGCTTTGAGGGCTACGCGGGCGTGGTCGACACTTACTTGTCTCTCTGGGAATCGGGGGTCCATCCCGAGGCCCGCCGATCGGCCTGGCATTCGATCGGGCACCTCGGACAGATCGCACGGGTCTACCCGATGGGCCGTCCCCGGGCCTGGCTCTGCGCGTCGAGGGCGCACCGGCTCTCGGGGCGAAGGCATCGGGCGCGTTGGTTGCTCCGATCGGCCCTCCGCGCCGCCGAGGCCCTGACCATGCCCTACGAACAGGGCCTGATCCACCTGGAGGCGGCGCAACAGCTCGACCCCGCCGACCCGGCCCGATCCGTCGCTCTGGCGAGGGCCCGGTCGATCTTCGAGAATCTGGGCGCCCTGCACCTCGCCGCCCGGGCCGATGGTCCGGCCGTGCCGGTGGGGTGACCGGGTCCCCCTGACATCAGCTCGTGCCCTGGATGGGAGGACGTGACATGGAGCGAGCGAGTTTCCTTTTCCACCGATAGGCCGCGGTGTCCGACCCGACATCCGCTTGGAAGCTCCTCCTTTTCCGCCCTACTGCTTCTCGTACTGGATGGCGCCATCGCACGCATCGCCGCCGATACGAATCTTTCCCATCCAACGGAAGACCGGATAACGCGGGTTCCCGGTCTCTTTCACCGGCTGACCGAGCCCATCGGTCGTTGTTATGAGGAAGCCTCCATGAAATTCTATCCCTTCATCCCGGTATTTCCAGGTCCCCCTGGCTTCAAGAACCCGCGAGTTGCTCTTGAGGGAGACCCTCTGGAGGAAACTTCCATCGTGGAGGAGAGCGAGCGTTTCCCGGGCCGCCTGATGCTCGGCCGCATAGATACCGGGAAGCTCAGATCGATTCGGGAAACCGAATCCATGAAGGACGAGCGCGATCATTAACATACAGGTCGTGACCACGAGAACACCGAGTCCGCGTTTCATCTTAGTGCTTCGACCTC
>DAHZZC010000495.1 GCA_027435495.1 Planctomycetales bacterium | reverse complement strand
CACACCGCCGACTCGGTCCTCGATCCATTTCCCAGCGAGGCGATCCCATCCAATCTCCAGGAAGCAACCGGCGTTGAAGGGCGGGCCATTTGACACCCCCGGAGATACGACACAAGCTTCCCATGAGGACCCGGCGAACGTCGGACTATCCGACTCCCCAGCAGGGCGGGCGAGTCGGGTCAAACCAGGCCGTGTCGAGCTCAGAAGAGGAGTCGTCCATGATCGAGGTCTCACGCGAGGTCGCGTTTCTGGTGTCATTCGTGCTGGTCGAGGCGGCCATTATCGATGGCCGATCACTGAAGGTTCCCAACTGGCTGACCTATCACTTTGCTTTCGCTGGCTGGGCCTACGCTCTCTGGGCAGGCGGCCCGGCGATGCTCGGATGGTCGCTCGCCGGCGCAGCGGTCGGCCTGGCATGCCTGATGCCGCTCTATGCGATCGGGGGGATGGGCGCCGGCGACGTCAAGCTTATGGCCGGTGTCGGCGCCTGGCTCGGTCCGGCACTCACCTTCTGGGCATTCCTCTCGACGGCAATGGTCGGCGGACTCATCGGACTGGTGATGATGGTCGCTTCGGGGAACCTGGTTCACCACCTCGCCCTCGCTCACTCGATCGGCCGCGAAGTCCTCACGATCAAAAATCCTGTAGCGCTCTCGGAGCTGGCCGCACAACGCAAGCCTTCGATGATGCTCCTCCCTTACGGCATCCCGATCGCCATTGGCACGGTCGGCGTTCTTGGCTGGGCGGGACTTCTCGCCGGCTGATTCGCGACCACCCCCGGGCCTCGAGGAGGTCAGGACCATGAACGGAAAATCGTTGATGATGCTGGGACTGGCCGCGGCTTTCGGCCTCGTCGCCATGATGATGACCAGGCAGATGCTCGCCCAGGAACCGGCGAAGGTCGAGGAGACTCAGGATGTACTGGTCGCCGCACGCGACCTGAAGGAAGAGGAGGTCCTCAAGGTGGACGCGGTCAAGGTCGTCCGTATGGCGCGATCGGCCGTCCCCCCTGGCGCCTTTTCGGTGTCGAAGGATGTCGAAGAGCGCTGGGTCAAAACAGCGATGCTCGAGGGCGACATCGTCATCGAGAAAAAGCTCGGTCAGAAAGGGACGCCACCGGGCCTGGTCGCCAACATTCCCAAGGGGATGCGAGCCTTCGCCATCGACGTGACCGAGCAGTCTGGCGTCTCGGGCTTCATCCTCCCTGGCCACCGAGTTGACGTGATCCGGTACGAGTCGCAGGAAGGCCACCAGCGCGGTGAGAGTATCCTTCAGGATATCCTCGTACTGGCCGCCGGTCAGGTCTTCACCCGGGCTGAGGAGCGATCGCTCTCGACGCGGACGGTCACGCTCGCCCTGATGCCTGAGCAGGTGGACGTCCTGGTCGCGGCGCGGGCGAAAGGTTCGCTCTCGCTCTCGCTTCGTGGCGTCAACGATCACGAGGTTGTGGCGGCCCCGAAGCCGAAACCGGTGCCGCCCAAACCATCCGCTGACGAGGCGAGGTGGAAGGCCGCCGAGGAGAACCGCGCCCGGCTCGAACGAGAACTGGTTGAACTGAAGTCGACCCTGGCCGCACGCGTCGCCGCTCCTCCACCAGCGCCCGAAACCGCTCATCCCCCGAAAAAGGCGAAAGTCCGGCACGTCCACATCTACCGGGGTGGTCACCAGCCCACAAGAATCGTGATGGACGGCTCCGTCACACCTGATTCGGCCGATACCCAGTTGCCCGAAGGCATCCCCTCGACGGACACAATCCCCACGACGGACGCCATCACCGCCGCGAATTCCGCCCAATCACGCCCAATCCGAGAGGTCGGCACCACCCGCAGGTCGCCCGACCAGGAATCGCCGCCGGCCCAGGCATCAACCGGCCCCTAACCTCCATCAATCCGAACCATCCCGGGCCAATCGCGGCCCTGCGATCGGCCTGCCCCCCCCGCATCAGCCTACGAGTTGAACCCATGAAGGACCTGATCCGTATCGTCCTGATTGATCCGAGCGCTGAGTCGCGTGAGGCGATGCGGCGCTTACTTGGGACGATCGGAGGGTTCTGGGTGGCCGAAGTTCTCGACGTCTACCGAGGTGCCGACTCCCGTGTTGCCCAGGTAGCTCCCGATCTCATTATCGTTGCCCTCGATCCCGATCCACAGCAAGCCGTCGACCTTATCGCCACGATCGCCAGGGCCCTGCCGGATGCCGCCGTCTTGCCAGCCAGTCGGGGCAGCGACAGTGCCTTGATCCTCCGCGCCATCCGGGCGGGAGCACGCGAATTCCTCACTCTACCGGCCGACCCGAGCGAAATCCTCGAGATCGCCGGCCGGCTCCTGCGGGGCCGCGGCGAGTCGCAAACGCCTGCCGCGAGGAACCGGCGTGTGGTTGCCGTCATCGGTGCCTCTGGCGGAGTCGGCGTCACGTCGGTCGCCGTGAACCTCGCCGCCTCCTTCGCCGTCGCCCGCGATCAGGAGTCCCTCGTCGTCGATCTGGACATGGTCTTCGGCTCGGTCGACGCCGCGCTCGATATCGTCACCGACCACACACTCTATTCGGTCCTCCAGAACTTCGAACGTCTCGACGCGACTTTACTCAAACGCTCGATGACGAGGCACGCCACCGGCCTCTACGTGTTACCGCGTCCCCAGGCTATCGAGGAGGTCGCGCGAATTGACCCCGATACACTCCAGCGACTCCTCGGTCTGCTCAAGGCGACGTTCAGCACCGTCGTCATCGACACCAGCAAGGGGCTCCAGGCCTCCGACTTCGCCGCCCTGGAAATTGCCGATGTGATACTCGTCGTCGCACAACTCGACTTGACCTGCCTCCGCAACACGGCCCGGCTGATGGGGCTCTTCCAGCAGTTCGAAGGGCTGAACGACCGCGTCAAGCTCGTCGTCAACCGCGCAGGTTCGTCGGATACCGAGATCTCGCAGGCCAAGGCCGAGGAGACTCTCAAGATGCCCATCTCCTGGCAAATCCCCAACGCAACGAAGATCTTCCAGACCGCACGGATACAGGGGGCACCCATCGCCGATGTCGCCAAGGGGAGCCGACCGCATCAAGTCTTTCTCGAGATGGCCCGCACCCTCCGCCCTCCGGGCGAAGAGGTCGAGAAGCCAGTCCGTAAGGGCTTCTTCGCAGCGCTGTTCTAGAATGATGTTGGGGACGCGAGGCGGGAGCGGCAAACGATCGAAAGGCGATCCATGGCGGGCAAGACAGGCCTGTCACAGAGGGAGACTTCCGGATGATCCGAGGACTCGGGAGGGGCCCATTCGGCCCCAAAACGCCGTTCGGGGCAGGTGGGGGGAATGGCACAACGACAACCCTTCCAGCCACCAACCCGGCCGCGACCGAGCCGATGCAGGCCACCGTGCCTTCACCGGTCTCTCCGCCGGAACCGCCGCCTCCGGCAACCCGGCCCGAACCCTCGCGCGAGCCCGACCCAGCCCAGCAGGCCTTCGAGGAACTGAAGCAGCACATCCACGCCCGGCTCGTCGACCGGCTTGATATGAACCGCGTCAGCGAGATGGACCCCAAGACCCTCCGCCAGGAAATCCGCGGCGTTGTCGAACTCCTCTGCGATACCGAGAACCCGCTGCTCAATCGAAACGAGCGGCAGCGGCTCGTCAATGAGATCCTCGACGAAACCTTCGGCTTCGGCCCACTCGAACTGCTACTCAAGGATGACAAGATCGGCGACATCATGATCAACGGGCCGAAGAAGATTTACATCGAGAAGGCGGGTCGCATCCAGCGCTCCGAGGTCACCTTCCGCGATAACGAACACCTGCTCCAGATCATCGACCGAATCGTCTCGCGCGTCGGCCGGCGCGTGGACGAAACCTCGCCGATGGTCGACGCCCGGCTGCCCGACGGCTCGCGATTCAACGCGATCATCCCGCCGCTGGCGCTCGACGGTCCGGTCGTGACGATCCGCATGTTCGGCTCCAAGCCGCT
>DAHZZC010000494.1 GCA_027435495.1 Planctomycetales bacterium | reverse complement strand
ACCGGCTCTTCCGCTCAGCGATCGCGCGATGGCTTGCCTCCGCCCTCTGCCGACCGCTACGATAGGTGGATCGTTCCCGACGTGGGGCCGCCTTTCGGGCTCTCGGCGGGCGGTCTGGTGATCGGGCGAATCCATGAATCGCGACTGCCGACGCGCCTATTTCTCGGGAAGCGTGCAGGGGGTGGGCTTCCGATACACCACCCACCGGCTCGCCCTCGGCTTCGACGTCGCGGGATTCGTCCGCAACCTCCCTGACGGCCGGGTCGAGCTGGTCATCGAAGGGAATCCCGACGAGATTCACCGCTTCCTCGGCGCCGTCCAGGACGCGATGGAGCCCGTCATCCGCGGTGTGGATGTCCAGTCCTGCCCGGCTCCGGATCTCCCCTTCGACGGTTTCTCCATCCGCTAGAACCGCTCGAACGACCATCGCTCGTCCCGTATCCCGGAGGATCGGCTGTCCTTTGCCCGGGATTCCCGCGCATGGGCGCCGGGAATCCGAAATCCGAAATCTCGCCTCTTCGATTTCGATCCTTTCGACCCCGACGAACGTTCCTGTAGATACGGTGGCCTTTGCCCACCGGATTCACCCGGATTCGGCCCTCATCGATTCCCTCGACCAAGGATCCCGCAGCCCGAGCCATGAAATCACTCACCATTGCCCTCGCGACGGCCAAGGAAGCGATCCGTCAGCCCGCGTTTTTCGTGATGGCGGCGTTTGCCGGCGGCCTGCTCCTGGTGACAATCTGGGTGTCCTACTTCACCTTTGGTGAAGACATCAAGATGTACAAGGACACGGGCCTGACGACGATCTCGTTCTTCTGCATGCTTCTGGCGTTGTTGACGGCCAGTTCGACGGTGGCCGATGAGATCGAGGGGAAGACGGCGATCACGTTGCTCTCGAAGCCGATCAACCGCCGGCAGTTCATCTTCGGGAAATTCCTGGGGATCGAGCTGGGAGTCCTGGCGCTCTATCTGCTGCTGGGATCGTTGTTTGCGGCGGGCGTCTTTTACAAGTACGAGTACGACCTCCGCGAGTCAGCCGGCGGCCTGGCCGAGCGGGCCAAGCAGTGGGAGCAGGTTCGGCAGGTCCTTCCGGGTCTGGTTCTGGGCTTCATGGAGGTCACCGTGCTGACGAGCATCAGCGTGGCGATCTCGACCCGGCTGCCGATGCTCGCGAATCTGGTTGTCTGCATCCTGATCTTCTTCCTCGGCCACCTGAGCCCCGTGCTGGTTGAGGCGGCGAACGCGGAGAACTCGCAGGTCAACGAACTGGTCGGCTTCATGGCGAAGCTCTTCGGGTTTGTCTTGCCTGGGCTCGAGTTCTTCAACGCTGGCCCGTCGATCTCCACGGGGGCGGTGATCCCCTGGGTGGATTACGTTTTGCCGGCGCTCGGCTATTGCGTGATGTACAGTGGAGCGGCGTTACTCTTCGCGTTCCTCCTGTTCGAGGATCGCGACCTGGCCTGATCGGATCGATCGGCCGGGCGTTGAGATCGACGGGAACGGGGATGACCCCCGTACCGTCGCGTCCGGATGAGGGGTTCCGACCTCGGGAAGGTCATCCATGCAGGCCATCGCGTTCCGACGGGCGGCCCGGCTGCTAGGGTCGCAGTCCGATCCGATGATCGCCCGGATTCTGGGTGTCATCGAGTCGCTACTGATCGTGGCAATGCTGGGAGTGGTGGGGCTCTTCGTGGCGCTTCTGGCGTCGCGGGGCGAGGCCCGGTTCCCGGCTGAGCGGGCCGGCGAGTTGCCGGCCTGGGTTGAGGCCCATCGATCGGGGACCGACCGCGATGATTTCCTCTTCGACGACACGGGGATCTTCCCGCTTTATCCCGACAGCTATCTCAGCGGCAACATCGTGCATCGCCTCGGGGCTCAGGTGCTGATCGGGATGACCCGAGTCATGCCGACGCTTCGAAATAATCGCGGGGCTCTCGGGACCCTGCTCGCCACGGGGCTGATCCTTCTGGTTTTGATCGTGCTCGTCTCGTCCTGGCGACGTCGGGCTGTCGCCCGGGCGTCGAGCGAGGTCGCAACCGCGCTCCGAAGGCAGATCCATCGGCAGATGTACCGGCTTGGCCAGTCGTCACTGCCCACCGAGGGCGTTGGGCCGGTCATCAACCTCTGGACCCGAGAGGTCAACGACGTCCGTGAGGGTCTCTTCGCCGATCTGCGGGACCTGCCGAGGCTTTATGTCCTGGCTGGCGGACTACTGATCGTGGCGCTCCTGGTCTCGCCCGGGCTCACGCTCTTCATGGCGGCCGTCGGCATCCTCACCTGGCTGACCGCCCGAAAGATGGAGTCCGACTCCCGGATGGCCGCCGACGCCGCGCTCCGGGACGCCTCGGTCCAGCTCGTCCTGCTCCACGAGGACCTCGGGTTGCTTCGGACCGTCCGCGTCTACAGCGTCGAGGACTACGACCGGGAGCGGTTCGACGAGCACCTGGAGCGCTATCGGAAGGCCGATGAGCAACGGATGGTCTCCTCGGCGACGATGAGTTCGAGCACGGTCCTGCTGATCGGCGCCGCGATTGCCCTGACGCTTGGCCTGCTGGGGTTGAACGTGCTGGTCAGTAAGCGGATCGGTATCGGGACAATGCTGACCCTTTTTCTCGCACTGACTGGCCTGGCCTACCCGATCGCCAGCCTGGTCCGCCATCGCCGGGCGCTCCGCCAGGCGAACCGGTCGGCGGGCGGGATCTTCGAGTTCCTCGAGCGCAAGCCCGAGCTACACCAGGACGTCGGCGCGGTCTTCCTCGAACCGCCCCGCGATCAGATCGCGCTGGAAAACGTCACGCTCGAGAGCCGGTCGGGCCGCATCCTCCTCGATCGGGTGAGTGTCGAGATCCCTGCGCGAGCGCGGACGGCGGTCCTCGGAATGCAGGAGGATTCCAAGCTGGCCTTGGCCTGCCTGATCCCCCGGCTGATCGACCCGAAGTCGGGCCGAGTGCTGGTCGACGGCCACGATCTCCGCGCCGCAACCCTCGAATCGATTCGGGCGCAGGTCGGAATCGTTCTCCAGGCCGATCTGGTCTTCACCGATTCGGTGCTGGTCAATATCGGCCTCGGTGATCCGATGAACACTCTGCCGAGGGTGATCGAGGCGGCCAAGGTGACCCACGCTCACCACTTCATCCAGGATCTGCCCCACGGTTACGACACAATCATTGGACCGCTCGGCCACTACCTGAAGGCCGATGAGCAGTTCCGAATTGCCCTGGCCCGGGCCTTCCTGCACGACCCCTCGATCCTGATTGTCGAGGAGCCGAAGGAACCGCTCGACCCGAGCACTCAGCACTTTATCGACGACACCCTCGCGCGGCTCTCGGTCGGCCGAACGGTGATCGTGATCCCCCACCGGCTGGCGAGCGTCCGGAGCAGCGATCACGCGATCGTCCTGCACGATGGCCGCGTCGAGGACGCCGGATCGCCGGCCCGCCTTCAGGCCGAAAGCAAGCTCTACCGGCACCTGATGTACACCGAGTTCAACGAGTACGCCACGGGCGAGATCGAGGGCGGTCAGATGAACCACGTCGAGACTTCTCGACGGAGTGTGACCGCCTGATCGGCCTCTTCCCGGTTTGGCCGAGCGTTTATTTCCCGCCCGCTCGCAGAGTCAACCCGACGAACTCGCGGACCTGCCGCTCGATCGCCCGTTCGGTGGGGAGACGTTCCATGGAACTGGCACCGTAAAATCCGTCGCAGGCCGGAACGCGATCGAGAATCCACTGCGCGTCGACCGGATCGGCGATCGGCCCGCCGTGGCAGAGGACCAGCACATCGGGCCTCGCCGTCTTCGCCGACTCGGCGATCGCGGCGACCTCTCGGGCGCAGTCGTCGAGGGTTCGGGCGGTCTTCGCGCCGATGGTCCCCTTGGTCGTGAGCCCCATGTGCGCGACGACCACATCCGCCCCCGCCTCGGCCAGCAATCGCGACTGATCGGGGTCGAAGGCATAGGGCGTCGTGAGCAGGTCGAGCCGGTGCGCCGCAGCGATCAACTCGATCTCGTGCTCGAAGCCCATCCCGGTCTCTTCGAGGTTGGCCCGGAACATCCCGTCGATCAGCCCGACGGTCGGGAAGTTCTGCACACCGGCGAAGCCCATTTCCTTCAAATCGCGGAGGAAGTAATCGCGGAGCAGAAACGGATCGGAGCCGCAGACCCCGGCCAGCACCGGCGTCTGCTTCACGGCGGTAAGGACCTCGCGGGCCATCTCCTTGACGATCGCGTTCGCATTGCCGTACGGCATCAAACCGGCCATCGACCCGCGCCCGGCCATTCGGAACCGGCCCGAATTGTAGATGACGATCAGGTCGATGCCGCCGGCCTCCTCGCACTTGGCGCTGATCCCGGTCCCGGCGCCTCCGCCGATGATCGGACGCCCCTCGGCCACCTTCCGACGCAGTCGATCAACGATACTCGCTCGAGATTCGGGCATGATCGGCTTTACTCCTGGATGGTCCGGGCCGAAGCGAGGTCAAGATACGCCTCGACCAGGGCCCGGGCGAACGCGGGGTCGTTGATGTTCATCGGCAGGCGACGGATGGTTCGGCCGGGCCGGGGCTCGATCGCCGATTCCAGCTCGTCGAACAGGGCGGCGTCGGCCTCGGGATCATGGAACGGCATCCCCGGCGCGTCGATCGACGAGACGCCTCCCTCGGGGATCATCACCGTGAACGGGGCCTCCGCTCGGTTGAGTTTGCCGGCGATCCATCGGGCGCAAAGGCGGTTCTCGTCGGCGGTGGTCCGCATCAGCGTGACCTGTGCGTTGTGGGAGTGGAGCTTCCGGCCGTGGAACTTCTCGGGGACCGTCTCGATCGCGCCGAAGTTGACCATGTCGAGAGCACCAAGGCTCATCACGTAGGGGATGCGCGCCCGGAGGATCGCGTCGAACCGATCGGGCCCGGCGGGCAGGATACCGCCGACGACCTCGTCGGCGACCTCGGTGGTGGTGATGTCGAGGACGCCACCGATCAGCCCAGCCTCAACCAGCTTTTCCATCGCCCGGCCACCGGTCCCCGTCGCGTGGAAGACGAGAGCGTCGAACCCGCGCGCCTCGATCGCCTCGCGGACGGCCGAGACGCAGGGCGTGGTCACGCCGAACATCGTCATCGCGACGGTCGGGCGATCGTCGGACGGCAGCTCGTCCTGGCGGATCATTCCGACAAGTGCGGCGGCGGCGTTGGCGAGGACACGACGTGAGACAGCGTTGAGGCCGGCGATGTCGACGACCGGGTACATCATCACGATATCGCTCGTGCCGACGTAAGGCGACACGTTGCCGCTCGCAATGGTGGAGACCATCACCTTCGGCATCCCGATCGGCAGGGCGCGCATGGCGGGCGTAATGGCGGCGGTGTTCCCGCTCCCGCCGATCCCGATCACACCGGCGAGACGACCGGCCTCGTGCTCCCGGCGGAGGAAAACGGCCAGCGCCTCGCCCATCGCCGTGACCGACCTGCCGCGGTCAACGCCCGAAAGCGCCTGGGCCCGGCCCTCGGGAGTCGGGTGAGACGCGACGACGGCCTCGCGGGGAATGTCGGGACCGACGGTCGGTGGATCGAGCGTGCCGACGTCGACCGTGACGACCTCGACCCCGGCGGCGCGGATTCGATCGGCCACGAAGGCCAGTTCGCGACCCTTGGTATCCATCGTCGCGACGGCGTAGGCCCTCGGGCGCATGCTTCGGCTCCGCTCGGAACGCAGATCGATCGAGGACCGGGGCCGACCTCACGACGATCGGCCGATCTCCCCGGCAGGAATCCAGACGATTTTCCCCTCGCGCCAGATCACGGCCGGATCACCGAGCCGCCTCTTCCGGTCGATCGCCTCGGAGATCGCCCGGCGTTGCGCCTGCTCGATGGCCGTCGCGTCGCGCCAGCTCGATGGCGACGCTCGGAGCCCGGCCGGTGTGCCCTCGCCCGAGGCGATCGGGACGAGCCCGGACTCGGTCGAATTATCCCAGAATCCCCATGCCGTCGCCATCCGCCGATAGAGCCGATCGAAGTGGCGCAATCCGGCCTCGAACCTCCGGCGGATGGTCTCTTCCGGGACATGGTGCCCGCCTTCCTCGACCCTCGCCGCCACACGTGCCACGGCCATCCCGGGGTCGGGCAGCCCGAGGAAGACCAGGTGGAACCGATAGCCGGTCGCGATCCATTCGGCGATCCGTGGGGCGAACGATCGGCTCGCGAGGGTCGTTTCGAAGGCGAAGGAATGCCTCTGCCGGGCGAGTTCTCGGAGCCGTGCGAGCATGATCCGACCTGCGGCCATCGCGGCGCGTCCCGGCTCGAAGCCGGAGAGTCCCTGCGCGAGGATGTCGGCGTTGACGAACTCGTCCACGCCCAGGGCCTTGCGGACGATCGCCCTCGCGGACGTCGACTTGCCCGCCCCGTTCGGCCCGGCGAGGACGACCACGCTCGGCGTCGGATCGACCATCACCGATCAACCTCCCTTACGATGGAGCCACTCCTCCAGGCGTCGGAGCCCCTCGGCGATCGAGACGCGCGGCTCGTAGCCGAAGTCGCGGCGGGCGGCGTCGATCCGGAACCAGTGGGTGGTCGAGAGCTGCCGGGCGAGGAAGCGAGTCATCGGCGGCTCGTCGGCGCGGCCCGAGAGGCGATAGGCCGCCTCCAGCACCCCTGCCCCGACCAGGGCCAACGGCCGTGAGATCGTCCGGTGGACCGGGCCCATGTGCGCGACCTCCAGGAGCGCGTCGATCATCTCCCAGACGGCGATCGTCTCGCCCTGGGTGATGAAGTACGCCCGGCCGGCCGAGGGGGCGCCCGGAGCGAGGCTCTCGGCGGCCAGGACATGCCCCTCGGCGGCATTGTCGATGTAAACCGGGTCGATCTGGGCGTTCCTCCCTCCGATTCGACGAAGCTGGCCCGACTGTGCCCTCGCGATGATTCGCGGGAGCAGGTTATTGTCGCCGGGGCCCCAGATCAGGTGCGGACGAAGCGCAACCGTCGCGAGGCCCGGCGCGTTCGCTTCCAGGACCATTCGCTCGGCGATCGCCTTGGTCTCGGGATAGGCCGCGTCGAACCGGGCCGGGTAGGGCGCTGATTCGTCGGCGCCGGCGAGGTCCATCCCGTTGAACACGACGCTCGGCGAGCTTGTGTAGATCAGCCGGGGGACACCGGTGGCGCGGCAGGCGTCGAGAACGTGCCGCGTCCCCTCGACATTGGCGCGATGGTACTCGTGCTCGGGGCCCCAGAGTCCCGCCTTCGCCGCAATGTGGAAGACGGTCCCACATCCCTCGACCGCCCGGAAGACAGCCCCCGCGTCGGCGACGTCCCCCTGATGCTGCTCGACCTCCAGTTCGTCGAGGTGGGGATGTCGCGACCGTGAAAGGCTCCGCACGGTGAACCCTCGCCTGCGCAAGAGCCGGATCACGCCCGTCCCGAGGAAGCCGCCGCCTCCGGTCACCAGGACCCGTCCCAGGTCGCCGCTCATGCCAGTCTCCGGGCCGCCCAGGCGGCAAGCTTCTCTCGGAAAATCTTCGAATTGTGCCGGATATCCACCGGGAATGACGGGTGGAACAGGACCGTCCGGATCCGCCTCGTCTGCGGGAACTCGCCAGCCCGGCCCAGCAATTCCGCCCGGAGCCGGTCCCGCCTCGGCCTCGCTAGCCTGCTCGACGGCTCGATACAGATCACCGGCTCGACCCGGCCGCCCCGCTCCACGCCGACCAGCGCCGACCGATAAACGTCCGGATGTGTGTTGAAGATCGATTCACAGGGGATCGTGAACAGGACCTCATCCTCAAGAACGACCCGATGCGACTTCCGTCCGCAGAACCAGATCCGGCCCCGGTCGTCGAGGTAGCCGACATCCCCCATCCGGTGGTAGAAGACCCCTCGCGCCGGGTCGAGAATCTTGGCGAGTCGCGTGGCCTCAGGCCTTTGAAAATATTCTCGGCTGACGACCGGACC
>DAHZZC010000493.1 GCA_027435495.1 Planctomycetales bacterium | reverse complement strand
TCCCGCTGGCGACACGGATGCAGCATAAGGTATCGCGAAAATCGCCGGCTGGAGCCGGCTCCTACATCAGACCAAACATCGTCGCCGTGCCCTTCAACCCATGTAGGAGCCAGCTCCCGCTGGCGACACGGATGCAGCATAAGGTATCGCGAAAATCGCCGGCTGGAGCCGGCTCCTACATCAGACCAGACCGGGCGCAGGAGGAGATCCAGGGCGCCTGGGTCGAGGGATGGCCCGCCATGCGAATCCTCATCATCGAAGGGAAGTTTCAGAGTACCAACGACGTCTTCGACGTCGAGCCCCAGATCCTCTTCCGGCAGGTGGATTTCCGGGATTCGCTCGCGGAGATCGCCGGCGCCATTGCGTCCTGCTCCGCTGATCCGAAGCCGCTCCCGAGCTGGTCGAAGGCCACCTAAATGATGAATCGAGCTTCCTTACTCACTCTGATCGCGGGAACAGGGCCATGATGAACTGGATCGTTGCTTCCGCCTTGAGAATGCGTGTGATGGTCCTGGCGCTCTCGATCGTGTTGATGATCGTGGGCGTTCAGAAGGCGCGCAATGCCCCGCTCGATGTCTTCCCCGAGTTCGCCCCGCCGCTGGTCGAGATCCAGACCGAGGCGCCCGGGCTCTCCACCGAGGAGGTGGAAAGCCTCATCAGCGTTCCACTCGAAAATGCGCTGAATGGGACGATCGGGCTGAAAACCATCCGGTCGAAGTCGGTCCTGGGGCTCTCGTCGGTTGTCCTGATCCTCAAGGAGGGGACCGACCTGATGGCCGCCCGGCAGGTTGTGCAGGAGCGGCTGGCGGTCGAATCCTCGAGGCTGCCGGCCGTCGCCAACAAGCCGGTGATCCTCTCGCCGCTTTCGTCGACCAGCCGGCTGATGAAGATCGGCGTTTCGTCGAAGACACTCTCGCAGATGGATTTGACGATCCTGGCGAAGTGGACGATCCGGCCGCGGCTGATGTCGATACCGGGCGTGGCGAACGTCGCGATCTGGGGCCAGCGCGACCGGCAATACCAGGTGCTCGTCGATCCCGAGCGGCTCCGGCTCAACGGGATCTCGCTCGATGCCGTGGTCCGGTCCGTGACCGATGCCTCGATCGTTTCGGGCGGCGGATTTGTCGACATGCCGAACCAGCGGATCGCCGTTCGGCACGCCGCCGCGATCGAGTCGCCCGCTGACCTCGAAAAGATCACCGTCGCCTTCCGCAACGGCGCACCGCTTCGGCTCGGCGACGTGGCGACGATTCAGTCCGGCTTCCCGCCGCCGATCGGCGACGCCGTCATCAACGACGGGCCTGGCCTGCTCCTGATCGTCGAGAAGCAGCCGACCGGCAATACGCTTCAGGTCACACGCGAGGTCGAGAAGGCGCTCGAGGCCCTCAAGCCGGCCCTCAAGGATGTCGACGTCGATCCCACCATCTTCCGCCCCGCCGGTTTCATCGAACGGTCGCTGGCGAACCTGCGCGAGGCGATGCTCATTGGGTGCGGACTGGTCGTTCTCATCCTCGTGACGTTCCTCTTCGACTGGCGAACGGCGCTCATCAGCCTGACCGCGATCCCGCTCTCGCTGGTCGCGGCGACGCTGGTGATCACGTCGATGGGCGCGACGCTCAACACCATGGTGATCGCCGGGCTGGTGATCGCGATGGGCGAGGTGGTCGACGACGCGATCATCGACGTCGAGAACATTGTCCGACGGCTTCGGCTGAATCGCACGCTGGCGCGGCCGCGGCCGGCCTTCCGGGTGGTGCTCGATGCCTCGCTGGAGGTCCGAAGCGCCGTCGTGTACGCGAGCCTGATCGTGATCCTGGTCTTCGTCCCGGTCTTTTTCCTGGAAGGGCTCTCGGGGTCGTTCTTCCGGCCGCTCGCGATGGCGTATGTGCTGGCGATCCTCGCCTCGCTGCTGGTCGCACTGACGGTCACGCCGGCGCTCTCGTTGATGCTCCTCACCGGCGCCACCGAGCGGCGGCGTGAATCGCCGCTGGTCCGCGTTTTGAAGGCGATGTACCGGGCGATCCTGCCTCCGCTGGCGCGCCAGCCGATTCTTGCCGTGGTGGTCTTGCTCGCCGCGTTCGTCGGAACCGGGTTTGCCGTTGGAGGGCTCGGCCAGTCGTTCCTGCCCGACTTCCAGGAGAACGACTTTTTGATGCACTGGATCGAGAAGCCGGGCTCGTCGCTGGAGGCAATGACGCGCGTCACGGTGAACGTGAGCAAGGAGCTGCGATCGGTCCCGGGCGTCCGGAACTTCGGCTCGCACATCGGCCGCGCCGAGGTCGCCGACGAGGTCGTCGGGCCGAACTTCACCGAGCTCTGGATCAGCATCGACCCCAACGCACCCCACGGCCCTACGCTTGCGAAGGTGCAGGAGGTCGTCGACGGTTATCCCGGCCTGTATAAAGACGTGCAGACTTACCTGAAAGAGCGAATCAAGGAGGTTCTGACGGGCGCGGGAGCGACGATGGTGGTCCGGCTGTTCGGGCCGGATATGAACGTCCTGCGGGAGAAGGCGCAGGAGGTTTACAAGGCGATGGAGCCGATCGAGGGGCTGGCGAACCTGAAGGTCGAGCCGCAGTTGCTGGTCCCACAGCTTGACGTTCGGCTCCGGCCGGAGGCGTCGGCCCGGCTGGGCCTGACCGCCGGCGACATCCGCCGCGCGGCGACCACGCTCGTGAAGGGGTCGAAGGTCGGCGAGCTGTACCGCGAGCAGAAGATTTTTGATGTTTTCATCTGGGGAACGGAGGAGATCCGCAACGACGTCGCGAAGCTGGGCTCGTTGCCGGTCGAGACGCCGATGGGGACGCACGTTCCGCTCTCCGACGTCGCCGAGGTCGCCCTGGTCCCGGCCGCGAACGAGATCAAGCGCGAGGGGGCCTCGCGTCGGATCGACGTGACCTGCAACCTCGCGCCCGGGGCCGACCTCGGTGCGGTCGCCCGCCAGATCGAGGAGAAGGTCAAGGCGCTCGACTGGCCGCGCGAGTACCACCCCGAGTTCCTCGGAGAGTACGCAGCGCGGGCGGAGTCGCAGAACCGGCTGATGGCCCTGGCGGCGCTCTCGATGCTGGGGATTGTGCTGATCATCCACTCAGATTTTCGGTCGATCCGCCTGACGATGCTCGTGGCGCTGACGCTCCCGTTCGCGCTGATTGGCGGGGTCGCGGGCGCGGTGATCGGCGGCGGAGTGCTCTCGCTGGGCTCGCTGGTCGGGTTTGTGACGGTCCTCGGAATCGCGGCCCGGAACGGGATCATGCTCGTGAGCCATTATCGGCACCTGGAGCTGGAAGAGGGCGTGCCGTTCGGCCTGGAACTGGTCGTCCGCGGGTCGGAGGAGCGGCTGGCGCCGATCCTGATGACGGCCCTGGCGACCGGCCTGGCGCTGGTCCCGCTGGCCTGGGCGGGCAACAAGCCGGGTCACGAAATCGAGCACCCGATGGCGATCGTGATCCTCGGCGGTCTGGTGACATCCACCGTGCTAAACCTCGGGTTGATGCCGGCGCTCTACCTGGCCTTCGGCCGGGCCGCTGGCCGCCCGGAAGACGAGGAAATCGACGCCGAGGCCGAACGATACGCCGCCTGGGCCGCGGGCGACAGGGCCGGTGCCAGTGGACCTGGCCTCGGCTCGATTCCGGTCCACGCGGATCCGGCTTTGTGAAGCGGAATTTATTCGGAGATCATGAGGATTTCAGAAAAACTCGGTAATCTGGGCGTTACTTGCCGTCGCTCGGCGGCGGCGATCCCAGGAACCTCCCGAGGAGAACGACGATGACGCTGTGGAACGGGTGCCGTATCGGCCTGGCCGCCGTGCTGGGCCTGGCGATGTCCGCCGGATCGGGCCTCGCCGGTGAGGAGAAGATTTCGCGCGAAGACCTGCCGAAGGCCATTCGCAAGGCCGTCGCGGAGAAGTTTCCGAAGGCGAAGATTCGGGGCGTCTCGAAGGAGGTCGAGCACGGCAAGACCACCTTCGAGGTTGAGATGACCATCGGAGGCCGCTCGGTCGACGCCGTCTTCAACGCGAAGGGCAAGCTCCTGGAGATCGAGAAGGAAATCCCGGTCTCGAAGCTCCCGAAGAAGGTCCGCGAGGAGATCGCGGAACACTTCCCCGGCGCGAAGATCGAGAAGGCCGAGGCCGTCACTCGGGGCGATCACGGGCCGGTCGTCTACGAGGTCGACCTTGAGGCGGTTCTGACGCGCGATGGCAAGATCGTCCGGGGCCACGAAGAAGAAGCAGACGAAGAAGAGGAACACGAACACCACGCGGCCGAGGGCAAAAAGGAGCACAAGGGTCACGGTGAGGCCTCGTGCGAGTGCTGCGCGAAGGGCGAGGAGTGCAAGGAGTGCAAGGAGTGCAAGAAGAAGGAGCACGACGACCGCGACGACGATGATGACGACGACGCGGAAAAGCACGAGCACCACGCCAAGGGCGAGCACAAGGGCCACGGCGAGACCCACGCCAAGGATCACAAGGGCCACGGCGAGGCCCACGCCAAGGGGAAGAAGGAGCACGAGGACCGCGACGACGACGATGACGACGACGACGCGGAAATGCACGAGCACCACGCCAAGGGCGAGCACAAGGGCCACGGTGAGGCCCACGCCAAGGATCACAAGGGCCACGGTGACGCGAAGAGCAAGGGCGAGAAGCACGACGACGATGACGACGATGACGACGATCGCTGATCCGGCCTGAGCCGAGTCGGAAGGTCGCAACCCACCGGCGGGCGGCCCTCGCCGGTGGGCAAGAACCAGCGATCATTACGGTCAAGGACGAAGGGCCCAGAGACCACGGACGAGCGCGATGGGAATCCGCCTCCTGATCGTTGAGGACGAGGCCGAGCTGGCCGACTTCGTGGTGAGAGGCCTGCGCGAGGAGGGCTTCGTCGTGGAACACGCCGCCGACGGCGAATCGGCGTGGGACGCGATGCGGTTCGGCGGGGGATGGGACCTGATCGTGCTCGATTGGTGGCTGCCGGGCGAGGAGGGGCTCTCACTCCTGAAGCGATACAGGCAATCCGGCGGCACAGCGCCGGTACTCTTTCTCACGGCACGCGACTCGGTCGCCGACCGGGTGCGAGGACTCGATGCCGGCGCCGATGATTATCTATGCAAGCCATTTGCCTTCGATGAATTGGTGGCGAGGGTCCTGGCGCTGGTCCGGCGGCGGGACCGGTCGGCGGAGCTGACGATCTCGCACGGAGACGTGACGGTGGATCTGGCGGCGCAGCGGGCGAGGCGGGGCGGGCGATCGCTCGACCTGACGGCCAAGGAGCTCTCGCTTTTGACGTTCTTTTTGCGGCACCCAGGTCAGGTGCTCTCGCGGACCCGGATTTATGATCATGTCTGGGACGAGGCGTTCGACGGACAATCGAACACGCTGGAGGTCCACGTGATGGAGCTGCGGCGGAAGCTGGAGACGCACGGCCCCAGGGTGATTCACACGATCCGGGGCCGAGGGTATCTCTACGAGTCGACTCCCGCGGCGGAGGCGCCCTGAGATGAGCCTGACCGGGCGGTTCTCGGCCCTGTTTCTGGCGGCGCTGGCGGCGGCGCTTTTGATTTTCTCGACGGCGCTCTGGGTCTCGGCGCGGGTGTACCTGGAGCGTCGGGTGCGCGACCGTGTGACCGCGGCGCTGGCGATTCTGGCGGCGGCGGCGGAGATTCACAGCGAGAGCGTCGAGTGGGAACCGCACGAGCGGTCGATCGAGCTGGGTCGAGAGTCAGGCGCCAATCGGCTCCGCTGGATGGTCCTGGACGACCAGGGCCGGCGGGTGGACCACTCGTCGAACCTGGACGACGCGCCGGGGCTGAAGGCCGTCCTCCAGCGGCTCGGTCCGCTGGACGACCGCGACCACCGCCGGCTGGTGGATGCCGAGGGGGCCTCGTGGCGGGTGGCGCGCCGGGTGCTGCGGCCCGAGGACCGCCCGGGCGCGGGGCCGGCAGAGGGCGATGGGACGTTCGCGCCGTACCTGGTCCTGGTCGCCTGCGTCCCGCTCGGCCCGACCGAGGCGACGCTCGCGGCGCTCGCGGGTCTGCTCGCGGCCCTGAGCGCTGGGATCTGGGTGGCCTCGGCGCTGGTCTGCCGGGGGCTCTCGCGGCGAGCGCTCCGACCGCTTTCAAGAATGGTCGAGTCGGCCCGCGGCCTTGATGCCTCGGAGCCCGGATGGTCGCTCGCCGAGGCCGGCACCGGCGATGAACTGGATGACCTGGGCCACGCCTTTAATGAGTTACTGGAGCGGCTGCAAGTTGCCTATGAGCGGCAGCGGCGGTTCAGCGGCGACGCCTCGCACCAGTTGCGCACCCCGCTCACCATCCTGATCGGACAGCTTCAGGTCGCTCTTCGATACGAGCGGTCGGGCGAGGACTATCGACGAGCGCTCACCTCGGCCCTGGGCCGCGCCGAGCAGCTTGCAAGGATCGTCGAGGCGCTCCTGTTCCTGAGCCGACCCGAGGCCGAAGCGGGCCTGCCAGGCGTCGAGCCGATCGAGTTGAACGCCTGGGCCGCCGAGCACCTGGCCAGCCGAACGCAGGCACCGGGCGAGCCGGCGATCGTCCACGAGGGCGGCACGGATCCGATCGGGATCCGGGCGCATCCGGGCCTGCTCGGTCAATTGCTGGATAACCTGCTGGACAACGCGGTCAAGTACGGGAAAAGTGAGTCGAATGCCGAGGTAACCGTCGAGACGCGCCGCGAGGGAGACGAGGCGGTTCTCTCGGTGGCGGACCGAGGCCCCGGAATCGCGCCCGAGGATCTACCGCACGTCTTCGAGCCGTTCTATCGATCGCCGCAGGCGCGCCGGCGCGGGACGGTCGGGGTCGGGCTGGGGCTGGCGATCGTCCGGCGGATTGCGACGGCCTGCGGCGGGGCGGTCTCGGCGACGAGCGGTCCCGGCCGAGGGACGCGGTTCGAGGCGCGGTTCCCGATCGCGCCCGAGCCGTCGGCTTCGATCGACCGATCCGAGCCGCTCGCGGTAGAATCGAGTCGTTGATTCGACCGCAGGGCCGCGCCCATCTCGGCGCGGCGGGCCGGATCAGGAGCCGACTCCGATGAAGCTCGAATCGATTTCCATCCGCGATTTCCGGGGGATCGAGCGGCTCGACCTCGACTTCCGCGACGAACTCGGCCTCATCCGCGACGTCATCCCGATCGTCGGGCCGAATACGAGCGGCAAGACGACGATCCTGGATGCGATCACCATCTGTCTCAGGCAGATGTCCAGGGATCGAGAGGTTCGACCCGACCTGAGGTGGCATCCGTCTTCTCTCGTCCGATCGGGGGCGGTTCGGGCGGAGATCACGGCCAACCTCTGGTTCAGCGACGACGAGATCGAAGCGACCCGGGAGGTCCTGGCTCGGAGCGAGGCCAAGGGGCATATGCCTTTGCCGTCGGAGGGTCGAGTTCAGGTCCGCTGGACCTATCCCCATCCGGAGCTTAAGTGGGGCGATTACCAATGGGAGCCGGCCGAGGGCGCCATGCTTCCCCTGGGCCGGTATTATCTCGCCCCCTATCTCCACGTTCCCGGACTGGGACCCAGGCTATTTCGGCGGCTCGGTGGTGTCTTCCTTTTCGATCAGAATCGGACGGGCCTTGCAGACTGGCTTTCGGGAGGCGAGAGGGCACAACTCGGACATCTTCTCGATCCACAAGGTCTTGCGGGAGATGTCCATGGAAACGGTCGCGGCGAACCTGAAATCGGCAGAGTTCCGATGACAGGTGGGGCTAGACCTTTCCACACGAAGAACCCTCGCCTGCTCCTGACCAGCCTGGCGATGAGGGCCAGTGTCGCCCAGGATCCGAACGCGACGGAACAGGAGGACTTCGCCCAGTTAAAGAAACTCTATGAGCACGTCTGCCAACCCCATACCATGGGCGAGCTGTTCAACACCGAGGACGGCCTGGACATCGAATTCCACGGCCCGCAAGGACCGTATTCTTACGACGGTCTGAGCAGCGGCCAGCAGATGATCTTGCTGATGCTCCTCCAGTTCGCGACACGGCGAATCCACCGTTCCATCGTGCTGATTGATGAGCTGGAGCTACACCTGCATCCCTTGTGGCAAGATCGCCTCTATCTGGCGCTTCCCCGCTTGGGCGACGATAACCAGTATTTCTTCACGACACACTCGCTGTACCTGCGCGATACGATCGGGGACCGGACTTACCACGCGACGGGCGAGATCACCGAGTCCGCGTTCACGGCATGAGGCACCGCCCCGATGGACGAATTGTGGTTGGTTTGTGAAGGCGAGCCCCAGAGCGTGGACGTCATCCTGCTACAGCAGGTCTTCGACAGAGTGCTCGGAGCCGAGATCCTCGTCGCGCCGGCTTGCGGAAGTCGTCCGAGCCCAGTGGCCAGGTTTCTCCGGCATCAGCGCGGCGGCAAGGCCGCATTCGTCCGCGATCGCGACTATCGCTCTCGGGAGGTCGCCGAAGCTTCGATCACAGATGGGAAACCGGGCTTCTTCTGGAGGCGTCATTCGATCGAGAACT
>DAHZZC010000492.1 GCA_027435495.1 Planctomycetales bacterium | reverse complement strand
TGACCGACTTGAGCTTCTTCTTTGCCAACGCCATCCGTCTGGAATCGGGAATCTGAAAACGGGAATCGATTCCTTCACAGCCTCTCGGGTAAGGTCGGCCCGCCGTGAGAAGGCGTCCGATTTCCGGGTCTCCCAGGGGCATGCGCGGTCATCGGTGGGCCGCGTCCACCCGAAAAGACGAACCCGGAGCCTTGCGGCGGGATTTCAGGCGCCGAAGAGGGCAAAATCCTTCGACCACTCCGACTGCGGCCGGAGCGGGTCGTTGTGGTCGTCCTCGGCCTTCATCTCGGCGAGAACCTGTCCGGACATCCTCGTGGCCGAGAGCAACATCGCGGTCACCTGAATCAAGGTGATCGCCCAGATGAGCGTCTGGGCATAGTAGAGCAAAACCACCTCGATCGATCGGGGGCGGGCGTGGGGGATCAACGGCCAGCCGGCCCACCAGTTGGTGTGCTGGCAGAAAAACAGGAGCCAGAGGAAGGCCCCCGTGGCCGCCATCGATCGAATCGATTTCCCCGACTCCCGGGCGTACTCAATCCCCAGATGTTCGAGGTAGTCGCAACCGAGTCCCGCCATCAGGGCAAACTCCGCCCAGCCGAGGGCCTGGCCGATGTTTCCGCAGATCCACTGATGGGCGAATCTTCCCGGGATCAATCCCAGCTCGGAACCGTGTTCCGCGTACCAGAGCGCGACATCGACCAGCGACATGACCATCAGGAGCCCAACCCGACGCCGCCATCCCGGATGGTCGAACCGCCCCCAGAGCAGCATCACCCCGAAGAGGCAGCCGAAGGTGATCGGAACGTCCAGCCAGTGATACAGCGAGCTCGATCGGACCAAAATCGCGAGATCCGGGTGGAAGGTCGCGAGGAGCGGGATCAGGGCGTCGAAGCAGGCGATCATCAGAGCCGCCGAGAGCAGGCCGAAGGCCACCCGGCAAACCTCGTAGGACTTCCGCAGCTGGTCGCGTTCCGCGTCGAGCATGGGGCGTAACTTTGGGAAAAAGTCAGACCTGTCCTCATCCGCCAGTCGTCATTGTAGTGACGTCGGTCCTTCCGAGCCAGGGCTCGCGCCTGGGCCCGCCGAACTGGCGGTGATCGACGGGAAGTGTTAAAGTACCGCGAAGGCGTGCGGCGAGGCGGGCCGCTCCAGCCAGGGGCGGAACCGCCGGGATCGATCGCGGCGGACGGAGCGACTGAACGTGAGCATGGACAAATCGCTGATCTGCACCGACGACCCCTCCAAGAAAAACGACCCCTACGGTGAGCTCAAGGTCTTCGCCGGAAGCTCCAGCCGGCTGCTCGGGCAGGCGATCTGCGACCGGCTTGGCATGGAGCTGGCAAAGTCGGAGACCATGGTCTTCAGCGAGGGGAACGTCTTCGTCCGCGTCCTGGAAAACGTCCGAGGCCGCGACGTCTTCATCATCCAGGGGATCGACTACCCCGTAAACGATAACCTGGTCGAACTCCTCTTCTGGATCGACGCCTTCAAACGCGCCAGCGCCACCCAGGTCACGGCGGTCATCCCCTATTTCTCGTACGCCAAGGGCGACAAGAAGGACGAGCCCCGCGTCTCGATCCGGGCCCGCGTCTGCGCCGATTGCGTCGAGGCCGCCGGCGCCGACCGCGTTCTGACGCTGGACCTCCACAGCCCCCAGATCCAGGGCTTCTTCAAGATCCCGGTCGATCACCTCTTCGCCATGCCGGTCCTGGTGGATTACTTCCGAAGCAAGCAAATCCCCGACCTGGTCGTCGCCGCCCCCGACGTCGGATTCGGCAAGCAGGCGTACAAGTTCGGCGAGATGATGGACTGCCCCGTCGTCTTCGGCAACAAAACCCGCCGCCGCCACGACGAAAAGGCCGAGATGCTCGACGTCGTCGGCCAGGTCGATGGGAAAAACGTCCTGATCGTCGACGACTTCACCATCACCGGCGGAACCCTGATCGAGATGGCCAAGGAGTGCAAGCGGCGCGGGGCCAGGGATATCTACGCCTGCGTCTCGCACGGCGTTTTCTCCAAGGGCTCGGCGGCCAAGCTCGAGAAGAGTCCGATCAAGGAACTGGTCCTTACCGACACGATCGAGCACCGCTTCGAGCCGCTCGCCTCCTGCTGTCGGGTCGTCAGCATCGCCGGCCTGTTCGCGGATGCGATCATCTCGATCCACCGTCGCGAGAGCGTCAGCCGGCTCTTCAACTACCGAGGCGAAACTCGGTGAAGCCGTCCGGCCGCCAGGCCGCCCCGCGTTGACTTCCCCTGGACGGCTGCCTAGCATACCCAGGGAATCGGCACCCTCGCGCGCGGATCGACCACACCGAGAGGCAGCATATGATACGGACGGATCGGCCCCGGACCCTGGGCGAGCTGAAGTCAAGCGGGTATCGGAGGGAGGCGGTCAAGGACGAGCTGAGGCGCAACCTCATCGCCAGGCTCGAAGCGGGCGAGCCGATGTTCCCCGATATCCTCGGTTATGAAGAAACCGTCGTCCCGCAGGTCCAGAACGCGATCCTCTCGCGGCACGACATGCTCTTCCTCGGCCTCCGAGGTCAGGCCAAAACCCGAATGCTCCGCCAGTTGGTCCACCTGCTCGACGAGGCCATGCCCATCGTCGCCGGCTCCGAGATCAACGACCATCCGTATGCACCGATCTCCAAACCGGCCCGCGATCTCGTCGATCAGATGGGCGACGAAACGCCGATCGAATGGGTCGGCCGCGACCGCCGCTACCACGAAAAGCTCGCCACGCCCGACGTCACCATCGCCGATCTCGTCGGCGAGGTCGACATGATCAAGCACGCCGAGGGTCGCTACCTCTCCAGCGAGCTGACCATGCATTTCGGCCTGATCCCCAGGACCAATCGCGGGATCTTCTGCATCAACGAACTGCCGGACCTCGCCCCCAAGATCCAGGTCGGCCTGTTCAACGTCCTGGAAGAGCGCGACGTCCAGATCCGAGGCTATCCGATCCGACTCGA
>DAHZZC010000491.1 GCA_027435495.1 Planctomycetales bacterium | reverse complement strand
CGGGGTCGGCGTAGCGTCGGTATTCTTCCTGGTTGAGCCGGGACATTGCATCGAGAGCCCGACGACGGGTGCTGGCGTCGACGCCGTCGGGGTTCGAGATGTACAGCACCGGGTCGCCGATCGACCGGAGCGCGACGCCCTGGTGGCGGCTCGGCAGATAGCCCGAGCCCCAGAGGCGGTTGTAAATCGCCTGGGCCTCCTTGCGGCCACTCCACGAGGCCGTCATCACGACGAACGTGGGGAGATCCTGGTTCATCGAGCCAAGGCCGTAGCTCAGCCACGAACCCAGACTCGGCCGGCCCGGAAGCTGGTGACCCGTGCAAATGTAAGTGACCGCCGGATCGTGATTGATCGCCTCGGTCCAGACGGTGTTGATCAGTGCAATCTCGTCGACGATCTTGCTCGTCCACGGCAGAAGCTCGCTAACCCACGTCCCGGCCTGCCCGTGTCGCTGGAATTTGTATCGCGAGGGAGCGATCGGGAACCGGGACTGGCCCGAGGTCATGGTGGTGAGTCGCTGGCCCATCCGGATCGAGCCGGGGAGATCCTTGTCGAAGAGGGAGTCCATGCGCGGCTTGTAGTCGAAGAGATCCATCTGAGATGGACCGCCGTTCATGAACAAATAAATCGCTCGCTTCGCCTTGGGCGCGAAGTGAGGGAGCCCCGGCAGGCCGTCGGCCCGGGCAGGCGAGCCCTCGGAGCCGATCAGGCTCGCCAGTGCGGCGGAGCCGATCCCGGCACGCCCGAAGAAGTGCCGTCGCGTCATCACGTCGATCTGCTCGCGAATCGGGTCCATCGGCGGGCCTCCCATTCTATCGTT
Organism: Planctomycetales bacterium; assembly: GCA_027435495.1. Lineage (GTDB taxonomy): Bacteria > Planctomycetota > Planctomycetia > Isosphaerales > Isosphaeraceae > JAKAUH01. Next base: position 4,944 of record DAHZZC010000491.1, on the reverse strand, counting down.
CAGGAAAAGGTAGGAACCACGAATCTCGGGAAAAGGCAGGAACCACGAAAAAACACGGAGGGCACGAAAAATCCCAGGATCGAGGCGACATGCCATGATCTTGATGGGAGCGAGGATTCCATGAAATCCATTGCTAATCTCCTGGAATTTGGCCTTCTCCTGGAATTTGGCCTTTTTTCGTGTCCTTCGTGTTTTTCGTGGTTCCTCCTGATGTCTTGTGATTCGTGGTTGCTTTTGATATCTTGTTATTTGCTCACGACTTCATCGAGGTTCAGGACGATGTTGCCCATCATGGTCCATGCGGCGAGTTCGGCGGCGTCGAGGACGGGATCGGGCTTCGTCTCGCCGGACTGGGTGAGCTTGCGGGCGTCCTCGAGGCGGTTGTGGTAGTGGGCGCGGAAGTCGGCGAGGGCCGATTTCAGCTCGGTTCGCTCGCGGTCATCCGGGAACCGGCAGGTTCCCAGGCGGAACATTCGGTCGAGGCGGTCGGCCTCGTTGCGGGCCTCGTGCAGGACACGCTCGGCCAGCCCTCGCGACGCCTCGATCATCTGCGTCTCGTTCATGAGCAAGAGGGCCTGCAAGGGGGTGTTCGTCCGCTCGCGGCGGACGGTGCAGGCCTCGCGTGAGGGGGCGTCGAAGGTCGTCATCTGCGGGGGCGCTGAGGTGCGCTTCCAGAAGATGTAGAGGCTTCGGCGGTGGACCTTTTCGTGGCCGTGGTCGGGGGAGAAGTTCGCGGTGTTGCTTCGGGTGTAGCCGACCGCCTCCCAGAGCCCCGACGGTTGCGGCGGCTTGACGCTCGGCCCGCCGAGCCGCTCGGAGAGCAGTCCGGCGACAAAGAGGGCCTGGTCCCGGATCGTTTCGGCATCCAGGCGATACCTTGGGCCTCGGGCCAGGAGTCGGTTCTCGGGGTCCTTCGCCAGCTTCTCGGGCGCGACGCGCGACGACTGCCGATAGGTTGCCGACATCACCAATCGTTTCATCATCCGCTTGACGTCCCAGCCGTCCTCGCGGAACTGCACGGCGAGCCAGTCGAGCAGTTCGGGGTGAGTCGGCGGCTCGCCCTGCGAGCCGAAGTCCTCGGCCGTCTTGACGATCCCGTTGCCGAAGAGCTGGAGCCAGAACCGATTCACCGCGACCCGGGCTGTGAGGGGGTGGTTCGGCGCGACCAGCCAGCGTGCCAGTCCGAGCCGGTTGGCCGGCTCGCCGGGCGGCATCGGCGGCAGGAACGCGGGGAGCGATCGCCCGACCTTCTCGCCCTGCTGGTCGTATTCGCCTCGCTTCAAAAGATACGCAGGCTTCGGCGCGCCGGATCGCTCGCGGAAGACCATGGTCGTCGGTGCCTGGGCCTCGATCGCCTTGCGATCGTTCTCGGCCGCGGCCAGCTTCTCCCGGAGCGGGGCGATCGCTCGTGCGGTCGAGGCGTCGGCGTGCTCGGCGAAGTAGGCGGCCAGGGTGTGGATCTGATCCCTGGACCACTTCTCGCGAGGGCTCGCCAGGATCGTCTTGAGGTTCTCGGGGAGGCCCGAGGCCGCGCCCGTCTCTCGGTGAGCGGCGGCCCAGGCGGTGAACGAGTCGAAGAGGCGGCCGTCCTGCGGCCCCTTCGTGACGATTCCCGAGGCGTCCCAGTGGACGACTCCATCCTGCTGGGTGAGGGCCCAGCCGTCGATCACGGTCCCGGGCTTCATCTCGAGCTTCGCGACCGGGACCTCAAGTCGGACCCACTTCCCGGGCTCGGGGAGCGGGCCCATCGCTCTGCGCTCGGGGGTGTTGTCCTTGCCCCAGTCGATCGCGTTGGCCCCCCAGTAGGCGCGGTGCCTCCACTCGCCGCCGACGACGTGCCACTGGAGCATGATCTCCTTCGGCGGTTTCTTCGGATCGATGTACGCATATACGAACAGGATGTCATCCTTGCCGACGACGAGCCTGGCCGTGGCTCCTTCGAACACGAACTGCTGCATGCCCTTCGCCTTGCCGGTCAGGGCGAGCTTGCCGGAGTGGACCGGGCGGTCGGCCGAGGCGGGAGTGAAGTTCCAGGGCAGCTTGCCGGTCGCCCTGGCTCCTGCCGGAAGGGCCTCATCGATCCAGAGGAAGTCGATCCGGGGCGTCTCGCAGGGGGTCTCGGCGATCGAGGCGTGGGCGATCCGCTCCTCGACCGAGGCCACCGACCGGGACGCCGCACGGGCGATCTCCCTGTGAATCTCGGCGATCCGGGCGTCGACCGCCTGGAACTTCGCTCGCTGTTCGTCGGTCGGAACGCGAACCACGGGCGCCCACTGGGCCGAGTTGCCGTCGAGGGCCGGGCCGTCGATGTTGTTGAAGAAGGAGAAGAGCTGGTAGTAGTCCTTCATCCGAACCGGATCATACTTGTGATCGTGGCATCGGGAGCATCCGATCGTCAAGCCGAGGAAGATGGTGCCGTTGGTGTCGATCTGATCGACGACGTTGCGGACGTAGACCTCTTCCTCAATGGAGCCGCCCTCGCTGGTGGAGATGTGGCAGCGGTTGAAGCCGGTGGCGACGATCTGGTCGAGGGTCGGGTTCGGCAAGAGGTCGCCGGCAAGCTGCTCGATGACGAAGCGGTCGAAGGGCTTGTTGTCGTTGAAGGCGCGGATGACCCAGTCGCGATAGGGCCAGATTTCCCGGTAGTTGTCGAGGTGCAGGCCGTGGGTGTCGCCGTATCGAGCGGCGTCGAGCCAGAATCGGGCCATGTGCTCGCCGTAACGGGGCGAGTCGAGCAGGCGGTCGACGACCCGCTCGTAGGCGCGATCGGATTTGTCGGCGAGGAAGGCGTCGACCTGCTCGGGCGTCGCCGGGAGGCCGGTCAGGTCGAGGGAGACGCGGCGGATCAGCTCGCTCTTGCCCGCCTCGGGCTCGGGCCTGAGCCCCTCGTCTTCGAGCCGTTCGAGGATGAAGCGGTCGACCTCGTTGACCGGCCAGGAGGCCGACTTGACGGCCGGGATCGCCGACTTGACCGGGACCTTGTAGGCCCAGTGCTGCGTCCAGGGGGCCCCCTGCTCGATCCATCGCCGAAGCACCGCGACCTGTTCGGGGGCAAGCGGTCGGTGCAGGCTCCTCGGCGGCATCACCTCGTCGGGATCCTTGCTCTCGATCCGGGCGATCAGCTCGCTCTCGGCGGGCTTGCCCGGGACGACGGCATGAACTCCACTCTCGGTCTCGCCGAAGGCACCCTCCTGGGTATCCAGCCGAAGACCGGCCTTGCGGGCCTTGGTGTCGGGCCCGTGGCAGGTGAAGCAGTGGTCGGAGAGAATCGGCCGGACCTCTCGGGCAAACCCGACGGACCTCGCCTTCTGGCCCGGGACCGGATTCGGATTCGCCTTCGGTTCGGCGGCCTGGCTCCAGAGCGAGGCCCCGCCCCAGGCGGCTCCCAGAATCATCCCCGCCAGCACCGCGATTCGTCGTCGACGTGGTGTCATCGCTGCCATCTCCCTCGCGACGCCGGAGGGCCCGGCCATCGCCTCGGATCGACCGCCCGGCCGCCCATGCGGCGGCCCAGGGATCGGGCAAAGCCTCGCCTGGATGAGTGGTCGGGAAGATACCGCCGACCGGGTGGGAGGGCCACCCCCTTGGATAGCCTCAGACGCTTCTTCAGTGGATGCAGCCAACGGTATTGTCTACCTCCATCATACAGCCGCCCACCGCCCATTGAAAGAGACTGTTTAACAAGTCGTGAAGACCCTTATCAATGAGGTCATCCGATCGGAGCCTCAGGTCGAGACGACGGCCCGCTCTCCCGGACGCGGCACAATCGCCTCTCTCGTCAAAATCGATCGAGCCGCTCCCATCGTGGCTTCGTTCGCGCCATTTCGGGGGTCCCAGTCCGCCGAGTTGGCTTCGTTCGCGCCATTTCGCTTTCGCGACCCAATCTTCGACAAATGTCGATCGGCGCCGAAAGTGACGCGTTTCGGCGCCGAAATCCCTCGACAGGGCAATTGCGTGGACGCAAGAAGGCGCGTCAAACCTGGAGTATCCGTCATGGATGCTGGATCTCTGTCTGGTTTTCGGTGTGATCCCGGCTGATGGTGCGCGGTGGAGTCCCCACATTTATAGTCGGCGGGAGGTCTCGAAGTTTTGCGCTTGATCCTTGAGAATTCGGCGCCCCTTTCGTTTGCCTCCATCCCTCGGGCTCACGGCTCGCCCTGACCAGGGGGCGCTTTCCAACGGAGGGCGGCCGGATTTCACGATCGGAGGTAACAGGAATTCCCAATACAGCAAAAGAACCGATTTCACCAGAAACATGCATTCTCTCGGCCTTAACGAGCTTCCAGATACGCCTCCAGGGCAGCGCGGGGCACGCCGATATCGATCACGGCGACCTTCCCTGTGTAGTTTAGGGCCCCGGGTGCTGAGAATCCGCGCTTGGCGGCTGCGAATGTCGCGGTGGCCTCGGCGCGGACGGCGAGACCCATCGGCGTTCCGGTGTCGGCGTCGAGTCCCGAGGGGAGGTCGAGGGCAAAAACCGGACGGCCCGAGTCGTTGATGGCCTCGATGGCCGCCCGGATCGGTCCCTCGACGGGTCGCGAGAGGCCCGTTCCGAGCAGGGCGTCGACCAGCCATTCCGCGCTCGCGATCCGGTCCCGGAGCGAGCCCTGGTCGAACGGATCGGCGGGATGGTCGTCGAGCCAGGCCGACTGCCGGATTCCCGACCGGGCCAGAATCTGGAACTGGGTCGCGGGATCGCCCCGAAGCTGATCGGCGCGGGCCATCCAGACGACCTCGACGGGGAACCCCCAGGCGTCGAGGTGCCGGGCCACGACCCCGCCGTCGCCTCCGTTGTTTCCCGGCCCACAGAGGACCAGCACCCGGGGCGGCGGCGGTCCATAAGCGAAGCCCGGATCCGGGGGCGGCGGTGGTGGAGTGAACGGCCGGCCGCCGGCGTCCGGCGCCAGGACTCCGACCAGCTCCGCCAGCCAACCGGCGGCGCCC
>DAHZZC010000490.1 GCA_027435495.1 Planctomycetales bacterium | reverse complement strand
TCGAGTCGGTTTTGACGGACCGGGAGAGCCGCTGGGATGTCGGCGACGGCATCGCGGGCCCATCCTGCCCGAGGGCCGGCGAAAGGGGAGGCATGGCGGAAGTCATCATCAGTCTCGACGGCCACGCCGAGGAGTTGGCCGTCTTCGGTAGCCGCGATCAATTCGTCCGTCAGATTCGCGATGCCGTCGGCGTCAAGGTGCTCGCCCGCCACGGTGAGGTCCGTATCGAGGGCGACGACGATCACGTCGAGCAGGCCCGGCGGATCTTCGAAGGGCTCCGCTCGATTTACAGGGTCCGCAAGGCGATCCTCTCCAGTGATGTCAGTGAATTGATTGATATGACCCTCCAGGCCGACGCGCCCGATGAACCCGGCGCCGTCGAGATCCGCGAGGGCAATCGATCTGTCCGGCCTCGATCGGATGGACAGGGCCGCTACATCCGTGCCCTCATCCAGAACGAGTTGGTTTTCTGTAGTGGACCGGCCGGAACCGGAAAGACCTACCTGGCGGTCGCGATGGCCGTGGCGCTGCTTCGGCGCGGACGGATCAAGAAAATCGTTCTGGTCCGCCCGGCTGTTGAGGCGGGGGAACATCTCGGCTTCCTCCCCGGCGACCTCGAGGCTAAGATCAACCCTTATCTTCGACCACTGCTCGACGCCCTACATGACCTGATGGACTACGAGCAGATCCGGCGTTACATGGATAACGATCTGATCGAGATCGCTCCGCTGGCCTACATGCGGGGCCGTACCATGAATGACGCCGTGGTCATCCTCGATGAAGGCCAGAACGCGACGGTTCCGCAGATGAAGATGTTCCTGACGCGCATGGGCCAGAACGCGCGAATCGTCGTGACTGGCGACATCACGCAGGTGGACCTGCCGCCCGGCGTGCGCAGTGGGCTCGCCGACGCCCTGGAGCGGCTCGGGCGTATTCCGGGGGTGGGAACGGTCCTGCTCGACCGCTCCGATATCGTCCGACATCCGCTGGTCCAGGCGATTGTCAACGCCTACGAATCCGACGAGCCACCCGCTGATCGTGAGCCGGGTCCGGGTATCGGACCTTCTGTTTCGACTTCGGCTGTGGTCGGCTCCGCCCCGAAGAAACCCGCCCGCGCGACCGCCCCGGAGTGAGGCGTTGCGGTGTTGCTGACCGGCCGGTTCCACCCGGCCTGCGTGAGAGGCCATCGACGATCATGCGATCCTCGAGAACTCACCGCCGACACCGACAAGCCGGGGCTGCGTCGCCCCGGCGCACTTCCGCGACGGTGGGGGATCCCCCTCCCGATCGCCGTCCCGAGACCCTGAAATGAGCATCGGCAAGCGGCGTCCTCGACTGTCCCGCGCCCAGCTCCGCCCCTCGGCGGCCACGATTTCGCTCAAGGAAGACCGGCAGGCCCGCCAACGCCATCGGGCCGGCCGGCTTGCCCTGGTGGTCGCTTCCCTCCTGGCAACGGCCATCATCGTTCACGGCTCCGGGCCGCCCTTCACCTATCGCCTCGGCCAGCGCGCTGACCGCGAGATTCGGGTGAACGTCAAGGAATTCCGGATGCGGAACCAGACCAAGACCAGCAACGAGCGCCAGGCCGCCGCCGACCAGGTGCCGCCAGCCATGGTCAACGACCCCGCGCCGATCCTCGAACTGGCCGACCGCCTCGACGACCTGACCGTCGCCATCTCCCGCGCCGGGCGGTTCGAGGAACTTCACGACGCAGTCCGATCGAACTGGAAACTTCGCCCTGAGGTCTTCGCCGCGATCAAGTCGGCTGTCGCCGCCCCAGCCGATCGCGACCGGCTCCACGCCCAGATCGCCTCGGCGTTCCGGCCCCTGATCCGCGACGGAATCCTCGGCGCCGGTGCCTTGCCGACCAACGAGGAGACAGCCCGCATCCTCGCCGTTCGACAGAAGGGAGAGCCCCGGGCCCGCGCCCGGCAGGTCGCCCTGGAGCGAGTGATCCCCGAACGCATGACCAAGCCCGATGGCGCCGTCTTCCAGGAATTCTGCGGAGCCTTCACCCCTCCCCAGGTCGGTCAGGTCCTTTTCGCCCTGATCGCCGAGAAACTCGACAGTACCCCAACCCTCACCTTCGAGGCCGAGGCCACCGCGAACGCAAGAGAGGAAGCGCGCGAGCGCGTTCCCGACCATTACGACATCTACACCCGCGGCGAGGTCCTCGTGGAGCAAGGGCAGTCCATCGGCGAGGAGCAATTGATCCTCCTGAAGCTCGAACATGAGCGCGCCGGGGAGCTTCTCGGCCTGGGCGACCGACTCCGTCGCGGTCTCGGCATCCTGGCCCTGGTCGTGGCGCTGTATCTGCTAACCGGCTATTACGCCTATCGGCACGAGACCCGCTTCGTCCACGACCCTCGGCGAATCGCCCTGATCTGCGGGCTGGTCTTCATGGCGCCGGCCGTCGTCCGCCTCCTGAACATGCAAACCTGGGACGCGGAGCTTGTCCCCGTTGCCATCGCCGCCATGATCGTCGCCATTGCCTACAATCCCAACTTCGCCCTGATGGTCACGTTCACCATCTCGCTGCTGACCTGCGTAACCCTGGGGACCGACCTGGCGCACTTCCTTGTGCTGATGGGCGGGACAGCAGCCGGCGCCCTGACGCTCAACGAGGTCCGCACCCGAACCAAGTTAATCAAGGTCGGCGCGACGGCGGCACTCACGTATTTCCTGATGACCTGGGCCACCGGACTCTGGCAGGACCAGCCGATTGAACTCGTCCGCAGCGATAGCTTCTGGCGCGCTGGCTGGGGGCTCATGGCTGGCTTCTTCCTCGGCGGGAGCCTGCCGTTCCTGGAAGGATCCCTCGGAATCGTCACCGGGATCAGCCTGCTCGAGCTCGGCGACAACACCCACCCCCTTCTCCAGGAGCTGGTCCGACGCGCTCCAGGGACGCACAACCACTCAATCACAGTCGGGGCGATCGCCGAGGCTGCCGCCGAGCGAATTGGTGCCGACGCCCTGCTCGTCCGGATCGGCGCCTATTTCCACGACATCGGCAAGATGCTCAAGCCGCACTACTTCATCGAGAACCAGGTTGGCGGGACCAACCGGCATTCGAAGCTTGCCCCGGCGATGAGCACGCTGATCATCATCGGGCACGTGAAGGACGGCGTCGACCTCGGCCGGCAGCACCACCTTCCCGAACCGATTATCGACCTGATCGAGCAGCACCACGGAACCACTCTCGTCGAATACTTTTACTATGAGGCAAACCGCCGGAACGGCAACAATCCCGACGCCTCTGCCGTTCCCGAGAGCGCCTTCCGATATCCTGGACCGAAGCCGCAGACCCGCGAGGCCGCGATCCTGATGGTTGCCGACGCGGTTGAGAGCGCCAGCCGAACCCTCTCCGAGCCGACCCCGGCGCGGATCGAAGGGCTGGTCGAGATGCTTGTCGATAAGCGGCTCCGTGATGGCCAGTTTGACGAGTGCGGCCTGACCCTCCGCGAGATCGCCGAGATCCGCGAGAGCCTGATCAAATCGCTGATCGGCATTTACCATGGACGCGTCAAGTATCCCGAGCACCGCACGGCATGATTCCTGCACCACCACGACCCGGTTCTTCCCGGGAGGCCGTGATGAACTGGTCCGAGGCTGAGAACGACGTCGAGGTCGAGCTGAGCGACACCCAGGGTCATCTGCGGATCGATCCCTTAAAAGTGACGTCCATCGTTCGGACCGTGATGGCGGCCGAGGGCCGCAGGCGGGCCTCGATCTCGATCGCGATCGTCGACCAGGCGGCCATCCACGCGATCAACCGAACCCACCTGGACCACGACTGGCCCACCGACGTGATCAGTTTCCCGCTCTCGGCACCCGAGGACAAAACGCTCTCGGGCGAGCTCGTCGTCTCGGCCGAAATGGCGACAACCACTGCCGCTGAGCATGGTATCGACCCGGTTGACGAGCTGGCGCTCTACCTCGTCCATGGACTGCTCCACCTCTGCGGCTATGACGACCGAACGGAGGCCGACGCCGCCCGAATGCGGCGCCGAGAGGGAGAGCTGCTTGCCGCTGCTGGGCATTCCAACCCGTTCGACCTCAACACGACGAGGCTGAGTCACGATCCCAGGGAGCACTCGCCATGCTCGAGCTGAACCTCATCGGGCCAATGGCGACCGCCCTTTTGCTCCTGCCGCTGCACCTCTTCGCGATCGCGATGACGACCGCGCTCCGTGCCTACTCACGATCCCTGCTGGAGGAGCACTGCGAGCGCAAGGGGCACCCCGCCCGCGCCGACGAGGTCGCTCACCTCGACGTCCGCACCGAGCGTGCCGCAAGCTCGCTGGCGGTCCTCACCGGCTTGCTCCTCGCAGGGATCGGCGGCCTGGGAGTGGCGGCCCTGGGCCAGACGGCCGGAATCGAGGGACTGATCCTCGTCGTGCTGACAATCGGGCTGCTCGGCTACGTGCTCGCCGGGGTGATCGGCAAGGTTCTTGCCGAGACGATCATCGACGCCGCCTGGCCAGCCTCCGGCGCCATCCGGGCCGCCGCCTGGCCGTTGACCTTCGGCATCCGCCAGGTCGAGCGGCTGGTCGAGTGGTGGGCGGGCTCCGACGAATCGCCCCACCGTCCCGCTAGCGTTGAGGTCGAAATCGAGAGAGATGGCGAGGATGAGGCCGATCACGACGAGGAGCCCGACCTCCCCGAGCCGGTTCGCGACATGCTCCAACGCACCGTCGAACTGACCCGGACGGATGTCTCCGAGCTGATGACCCCAAGGCCCATGATCGTCTCGCTTCCCTCGACGGCAACCGCCGAACAGGCCGCGGCCACCTTTCGCCAGACCGGACTCAGCCGCGTCCCGCTCTTCGGCGCCAATCACGACGACATAATTGGCATTCTCTATGTGAAGGATCTCTTCGCCCGGCTCGCTGAGCTGAAAGACTTCGGCTCGGTCTTCCCTCGGCAGCTCGTTCGGCCGGCCTACTGCGTCCCCGAGACCAAGAACGCCTTCGAACTGCTGGAGGAAATGCGCAACGACCGCCGACAGATCGCGATGGTTCTCGACGAGTACGGGAGCGTGGTCGGGCTGGTCACTCTGGAAGACCTGCTCGAAGAACTCGTCGGTGCCATCGACGATGAGCACGATGTCCCCACCCCCGACGACCCGGTTCGCACGCTCGGCGAGACAACGTACGAGGTCGACGCAACGCTACCCATCGAGTCGCTCAACGACCGGCTCGGGCTGAGCCTTCCGATGGAGGGTGAATATCTGACCGTCGGCGGACTGGCCTTCCACGTGCTGGGCAAGGTCCCAAACCCTGGCGAGACCTTCCGCTCCGACGGAGTACAATTTACCGTCGTCGACGTCAAGGACCACCGCATCCGTCGGCTGAAGGTCGATCTGCTCGGCACAGCGCCGGTGGAGTCGCGATCGTGATCGAGCCAGCCTCGATCACGCCCGGGAGCCACACGATCGGGACCGAGTTCAGAGGATGAACCGGCTCAGGTCCTCGTCCTTCGAGAGTTCTTCGAGACGCCCGCGGACCATCGGCTCGTCGATGACGACCTTCTTCTCGGCGCGATCGGGGGCGTCGAAGCTGATCTCTTCGAGGACCCGCTCCAGGATCGTGTGCAATCGACGCGCGCCGATATTCTGGGTCGTCTGGTTGACCTGGAACGCGAGATCGGCCATCACGTCGATGGCTTCCTCGGTGAATTCGAGGCTGAGGCCCTCGGTCGAGAGCAGCGCCTCGTATTGACGGAGCAGCGAGGCGCGGGGCTCGCGGAGAATCCGGGCGAAGTCGTCGCGGGTCAGGTCATGCATCTCGACCCGAATCGGAAACCGACCCTGCAACTCGGGCATAAGGTCCGACGGCTTCGACCGGTGGAAGGCTCCAGCCGCGACGAAGAGGACGTGATCCGTCTTGACCGGACCGTGCTTGGTGTTGACCGTGGTTCCCTCGACGATCGGCAAAAGGTCGCGCTGGACGCCCTGGCGGGAGACGTCCGGGCCTCGGCCCGAGCCCGCCTCCTCGCCGGCAATCTTGTCGATCTCATCGATGAAGACGATCCCGGATTCCTCAGTCAGCGAAACGGCGGCCTGGCTGATCTTCTCGGGGTCGAGCAGGGCGTCAACCTCCTGCTGGAGGAGAAGGGGCCGGGCCTCTCGGATCGTGAGCTTGCGCGACTGCGAGGGCTTCGGCATGATTTTCTCGAACATGTTCTGGAGGTCCATCTCCATTTGTTCGAAGTTCCCCGCGCCGAGGATTGAGACCGGGGCCATTGAGCGTCCTGGGAGTGTGATTTCCACCTCGCGGTCGTCGAGTTCGCCCGCAGCGAGCCGGGCAC
>DAHZZC010000489.1 GCA_027435495.1 Planctomycetales bacterium | reverse complement strand
GCCTCGGGCCAATAATTTCGCCCGGTTTGAAAAAAACGCCATTGCCCGGCGTGCGAGATCTTCCGGCCGGGCCGGTTCGCCGGCCCCTTCCTTCTCCTCATCGGCCAGCCGACCGGGTCAACTCCAAATCCGATCCCAATCTCGGTAAAGTGGGATTTTCGGCCCGACCCTCGGGGATTCCCTGATGCGCCTCGACAAACTGGTCTCGGAACGCTTCCAACTCTCCCGACGCGCCGGTCGCGAGGCGGTCGAACGCGGTCAGGTGGACCTCAACGGCCAGACCTGCTCCGACCCTGCGCAGGAGGTCGAGGCCGAGGCGATCCTCGCCTACGTCCCCAACCGCCCGCGTCCCGAGACGGCCGCCCGCCGACTGAAGGTCCTGCACCAGGACCGCCACATTCTGATCATCGACAAGCCCTCCGGTCTGCTCACCCAGCCAACCCAGGAACGCGAGCCCGACACCCTCCTCGAGCGCGCCGGCCGATATCTCGCCCGAACCCGTGGTATAAAAAAGCCTTATGTCGGGATCGTCCATCGACTCGACCGTGATACCTCGGGCGTGATTTTGGTGGTCTGCGCCCGGGAGGCCCTTCGGCCCTTCCAGGCGATGTTCCGCGACCACACCATCGAGCGGCGCTATTTGACCGTTGTGGAGGGCGTGCCCACCCCCGAGCGGGGAACGATCGATCTCCGCCTCGTCGCCGACCGAGGCGACGGCCGCCGGGGGGCCTCGCCCGACCCCGGCCGCGGCATCCCGGCGACCACCCACTACGAGGTCCTCGAACGGTTTGGCAGTGCCGCGGCGCTCGTCGCCTGCCAGCTCGAGACGGGCCGGACCCACCAGATTCGCATCCATCTCGCCGAATCCGGCCACCCAGTCATTGGTGATTCGGTCTACGGCGAATCGGGCCGATGGCCCTTCTCCTTGCCCTTCGTGCGACAGGCCCTTCACGCGCAGTCGCTTGGGTTTATCCATCCATTCTCGAAGGTCGGCCTGCGGGTCGAAGCGCCGCTCCCGCCCGAGATGGCCGACTGGATCGCCGCCCTCCGTCATCGTTTTGGCGGTTAAGCGAGACATTCATTCACTGAGTCGAAACCGCTCCGAGCCTCGCCCCTTGCGATGCCCGGAGGCTCGGCTATAGTGGCTGATTCGACGGTCTTCGCATCGCAATCCCGGGAACGACGACGATGAGCCAGCGCAAGCTTCGCGTGGGGATGGTGGGCGGCGGCGGGCCCGCGAACTTCTTCGGCGCCCCGCATCGGCGCGGAATCCTGATGGACAACTCGGCTGAGTTGACCGCCGGGGCGCTCCGAAGCAAGCCCGAGGAGTCGATCGCCGCGGCCCGGGAACTCTTCATGCCACGCGGTTATCCCGACTGGCCGACGATGATTCGAGAGGAATCGGCCCTGCCCGAGTCCGATCGGATCGACTACATCACCATCGTCACGCCGAACGACGCCCACTTCGGACCGGCCGAAGCCGCCGCCTCCGCCGGGATCGGCGTCCTCTGCGAGAAGCCCCTGACCACCACCCTCGACGAGGCCAGACGCCTCCACGCGACCGTCCGGTCGAACGAGACACCGTTCGTTGTCGCCTACACGTACACCGGCCTGCCCATGGTCATGCTCGCCCGAGAGCTCGTCCACAGCGGCGAGATCGGCGAGATCCGGAAGGTCGAGGCCTGGTATCCCCAGGGCTGGCTCGCCACCAAGCTCGAGTCCGATAACCAGAAGCAGGCCGCCTGGCGGGTCGATCCGTCGAAGGCCGGCGGCTCGGGTTGCGGCGGCGACATCGGAACCCACGCCTACGAGTTCGTCCGGTTCGTCGCCGGACTCTCCGCGACCCGGCTCCGCGCCCGGCTCAAAACGTTCGTCCCCGGCCGCGCCCTCGACGACGACTTCACCGTCCTTGCCGAGCTGAACAACGGCGCGATCGCGACGGTCTCGGCCTCGCAGGTCACCATCGGCGCCCAGAACGACAACGGCTTCCGCGTGATCGGAACCACGGGCACCCTGGAATGGTCGATGACCGACCACCTCGTCCTGAAGCGGTACGCCAGCGGCCAGCCCGTGCAGCTCTACCGACAGGGCGCGGAATACGGGTATTTCCCCGGCTCGATCAAGCCCTACCTGCGACTGCCGTCCGGCCACCCCGAAGGCTTCCACGAAGCACTGGCGAACCTGCACAGGACCCTCGAATGGACCATCCGCGGCCGTCGCGGTGAGTCGGTCCCGAAGCCGTTTGAACATCCCGGAATCGCCGACGGCGTCGCCGGGATGGCGTTCATCGAGGCCGCCGTCGCCAGCTCCCAGCGCGATGGCGAATGGGTCGAGGTGCCTCGGATCGGTTGAGCAGAGTCGATCTGATCCGCCGACGCAACACAAGAGCCCGGCCGCGGCGATCGATCCTCCCGATCGACCTCGCGGCCGGGCCCTGTTGCCTCATCGAAAGGGCCGACGATGCCTTCTCGATCAGGGTCAGCGTCCTCGCATCCGGCGGAAGCGGTAGACACTCGCGCCGATCAACATCGCGAGCCCGCCCAGGACGATTGAGCCGGGCTCGGGTACAGCACCCGCGGCGACCTCCGGGACGTTCGCGAAGACCGTCGACCCGTTCCCAGCCGTCATGGCACCAGCCGTAACGCCGCCGCCTGTGTCATAGTTGGTCGCAGTGGTCTGGACCAGGATCACTTCCGAGTTCGCCCCCGGGGCAATCGGTGTGGCAAAGCTGAATGTGATCGGGGTTCCGGCAGCCGGCCGTCCAGCGGTGACCCCCACACCAGTGGCGGTCGGCGTTTGAAAGTTGGTACCGCTCGGGAGCGCCGTGTCGGTGAGCGCGACACCGTAGACCGGATTCACCCCCGTGAAATTCCCAACACTCAGCGTGCCGATGCTATCCTTGGAAGGAGCCGTCTGCCCCGTGACCGCATCGCTGATCTAATAGGCGAAATCGTACGTCCCACCCGCGGTCCGGATCGCGTCCACATACAATGTGGTGTTTAAACCGAGCGAGTTGCTCTCAGGAATCGTGTACTTGTCCACCACCGTGTAGCCCGTGCCGACATAGTCGGCAAACGTGCCCGAAGTCAAGGAAAGGTTCGTCGAACCCGATGGAAGCATGGTTCCCGTCGAACTCGCCATCGCCGAGCCAGCCAACAGGGCCCAGGCCCCCAGCGACATGAATACCCGAATCCTATGCATCTTGATGTCTCCTCATCGTTGATCAGACTGTTGTCGATCCGTCGAGCATCCGCCACCCTTCGCAAAGGAGGCCCCACTCTCCCCGGCTCGCCCACCTGCGATCGACATTCGCCCGTGAAGGATCGAGGAAGCTCGCTGGGCTCGCCTTGATGGAAGCCGTGGGTCCCACGCGTGAGAATCGCTTCGCACGGGAGACGGAAAGAGGGATGGCGGAGAGCGGTTCGGGTTGCGAAGCTGGTGGTGTCCGGAATGAGGAATCCCGGGGATCGGCGGGGAGGACAGCAGTGAAAGAGCCTCTGGTCCGGTTTAGCGTTGCGATCGGGGGCGAGTTGCTCCGGAAGTTCGACCAGTTCCGCGCCCAGCATCGCTACCCGAACCGAAGTGAGGCGGTCCGCGGCCTGATGCGAGGGGCGCTGATTGAGGAGGTCGTCTCCGACGATACGAGCGAGGCGATGGGAGTCGTCACGCTGATTTACGACCATCACGTGGGTCGGATCGCTCGCCGGCTAACCGATCTGCAACATCACCATCTCGATCGGGTCGTGACGACGACGCACGTCCACCTCGACGCCCACCGATGCCTCGAAGTGATCCTCTTGCGCGGACCTGCGCGGCAACTCCGGACCCTGGCCGACGATCTCATCGGCACGAAGGGAGTGGAGACCGGCCGGCTGGTCCTGACGCCCGCGAGGCCGGTGCCAGGATCGGAGGGTGAGACGGAGCACGCCCATCCTCGGGACCACGACCATGACCATCCGCATCGGAAGGAACCGTAGTAGAAGACTCAGCTCCGTTCCGGCTGGGCGAGTACATGGTCGATCCGGTCGATGACCATTTGGCCGGAGACGCCCCGGATACAGCGGTGGTCGTGAGGGCACTGGCGGAGGCGTCGGAGGTTGCAGGGCGAGCACCCCAGATCGGCGCGGACGACGGCATGGGGTCGGCCGTACGGCCCAATCCAGACGGGATTCGTCGGCCCGAAGACGCTGACGACCCGCGTCCCGACGGCCACTGCGACGTGCATCGAGCCCGAGTCGTTGGTCACGCAGATCGAGGCTTGCCGGATCAGCTCGACGAGCCCACCGACCGAGGTCCGGCCGCAGAGATCGAGGACGCCCGGACAGGCGGAGACGATGGCCCGGCTCCTTGGCAGGTCGCGCGTGGTTCCGGCCAGTACGACGGCGTATCCCAATTCCGAGAGGTGTCGGCCCGTTTCGGCAAAACCCTCGATGTGCCAGTGCTTTGTCTCCCAGATCGTTCCCGGGACCAGCACGGCCATCGGGCGTCCCCCCAGACCGCTCGACTCCAGTAATTCGGCGATGCGCGATGATTCCTCGGCCGGCTGGTGGATGCCCATCTCGGGCGGATTCTCGTCCAGGCCGAGCATCGGGGCCAGCCAGAGGTAGCGGTCGACCGCGTGAACGTCGAGGGTCGGAATCGGAATTCGGTGGGTGTAGGCGAGCCAGGCACCCTCTCGGGCGCCGGACCATCCGTGATGGCCCGGGACTTCGTGGGATCGCCGGTTTTCCGAGTAGACCGGCCTGTCGAAACCGATGCGGACCCGGGCGCCGGTCGCAACCGCCAGAACCGCCGATCGGAACTGACCGTGCAGGTCGATCACCAGCTCGTACCGGGGGCGCCGGAGCGACGCGAGCAGTCGGGCCGGGCCGAGGGTGGCCGCCCAGTCGCGGCCAAATCGACCGAGTTGCCGGCGAGGGAACAGCACGACGTTCGAGAGCGCGGGATGATGGCGAACGAGGTCGGCGTTCTCGGGCGTGATCAGCCAGTCGATCCGCGCCTGGGGATACCGGGCGCGGAGTTTGGCGAGGACCGGGAGCGTGTGGACCACGTCGCCCAGAGCCGACGGCTTGATCAGCAGGATTCGCTGGAAGTCTCGGTTGCGGAGGACGTCCATCGTCGGGTCTTCACCTCAGCTTGCCCGCAGCCAGATCTTTTTGAGAGCCGCCGAGATTCGATGCCGGCGGTTCTCGTAGTTGAGGACCTTCCGGCTGGTCACCCAGTTCATCTGGATGACCCGGCGCGGGCCGACGAACGGCTTGTGGCCGTGCCAGGAGTTCTCGCTCCGCCGGAAGCAGAGGAGCGTTCCTTCCTCGGGCGGGACTTCCAGGATGTAGTTATCGAGGTCGGTCCCGGAGCGCAGGAGACGGAGCTGCCCGCCGGATTCCTCCCACTTCGGATTCATGTAGAGCAGGACGGTGATCATTTTGGTGGCCGAATCGGTGTGGATGCCGCCGTCCTTCTCGGCGCATCGGCCGCGGACAGTGAACATGGTGGGACGGCCGGTGAGGTCGATGCCGAACTTCTGCTCGAAGGCATCGCGAACGGGCTCGCCGCGTAGCTCGTCGATCAGCCGGGCAAACGCGGGGCCGTAGCTCTGGCTCTCCAGAGGGAAGCTTCCGGGCCGGTCGACCCTGGGATAATCCTGGTGGATGGCCTCGAGCGTCTCGGCTTTGAGGAACCCGGGCACGACCAGGAAATCGAACGGGTCCCGGGTGAGCCCCGTTGCGGCGAACTTGGACAAATCCAGCATCGATTCCATCCTAACCTCCCGGCTCCTTCGAGTGGCCCAACTCGACCGGAACGGCCCCGATGGCCCGCGCGATCGATTCTCTACCGTGGATAGATATCGGCCTGGATTGATCAAGGCGCGAGGCGAATGGAGGTCGCCACGCTCGCTGGACCGCCCATTCGTCAGGGCCGCCAGGCTTCGCCCAGGCGGCAAGATCGATCAATCCACACCCTCCCCTCGCTGCGATCCATCCGGTACGCTCTTCCAGGGGCGGAATCGGATCTCGAAAGCCACAGGGACTACCATGCGGACGATCTTCGACGGGCACCTCGATCTTTCCTGGAATGCGCTCTCGTGGGGCCGGGACATCACCCTGAACCTGGACGAGCTGAACGCTGGCGAGCGCGGGCTGACGGACCACCCCTCCCGAGGTCGGGCCACGACCACGCTTCCCGAGATGCGAAGGGGCGGGATTGCTGCCTGCCAGGCCACGCTGCTGGCCCGAGCCCGCCCAGGCCGGTCGCCGGCCGAGGGAGCAAGTCGGACCTCTCTCGACTTCGCCAACCAGGAGATCGCCTCCGCCACCGCTC
>DAHZZC010000488.1 GCA_027435495.1 Planctomycetales bacterium | reverse complement strand
CCACGACGTCGCAGCCTTTCTGGCACATCTGCTCCTGCGCGTCGATTGGAGGACCGATCTTCACTTTCAGACCCGGACGACGATGGATACCCTCGATTACTCGGGCCACGGGCTGAACCAGGGCTCGAAGGTCGTGATCGCGGCGGCCGGTCCGATCCGCCGAAGTTTGCCGACCGAGATTCCCCCCGGACAACATCTCCCCGAGGGATTCCGGGCCCCGAGGATCGCGATGCCCGGGATTCTCGTCGTTGAGGGGCCGAGGTACGTCGACGGCAACCGCGACCTTGAGGCGTTCGGCCGGGTCTTCGGACCGGACGATCCGATCCGGGCGTTCCCGATGATCGTGATCGCGGATGACAGCGACTTCGCCGCGAGGAACGAGCGGAACTTCCTCTGGGTGACGTTCACCCGGTCCGACCCGGCCTCCGACATCGATGGGATCGGCTCGTTCGTCGACCGGAAGCACTGGGGATGCACCGGGCCGATGGTCATCGACGCCCGGATCAAGCCGAGGCACGCACCACCGCTGGTCGACGACCCCGAGGTCGAGCGCAGGGTCGATGCCCTGGCCGCACCTGGCGGGCCGCTGCACGGGGTCTATTAAGCGCGACAAGCCCTTTCCCCGTCCGCGAGGGGCACGTAGAATCCGTCCTGATGCCTCCCGCCCGGACCGGAGTCAATTGCGCCATGGAACCCGAACCCTCGCCGACGGCCAGTGAGCCCGAGGTCCCCGCCGCCCCTCCCGAACCCTCCGAGCTGGTCGACCGCCTGGTGGCGAACCCCAACTGGCCCCAGCCGGAAGTGATCGAGGACATCATCGCCCTCGGCGAGCGCGCCGTCGGGCCGCTCCTCAATCGGATGCGCGAGGTGCTCGATCGCTCGGCCCTGGACGATCAGAGCGAAGACTTCCTGTATTACGGGATTGGCATCCTTGGCGAGCTGAAGGCCAGGGAGGCGCTCCCGATCCTCTTCGAGATCATCCGGCGCGACGTGCAAGACCTCGACGAGTTCGTGGCCGAGGTGATCGGCGGGCTTGGGACGGTCGCCTTCGAGCCGATCATGGAACAACTCCAGAGCGGGGAGCTGACCGGATATCCCCGTCACCATGCGATGCACGCCGCCAAGATCGTCGCTGGCGAGGACCCGGCCCTCCGGGCCCGGATCGGAGACGTCCTGAAACCCGTCCTCGCCCAGCTCATCGAGAAAACCCGGACCGAGATCGCCGCCCGGCCGCCCGAGGAGGAAACTGAGGAAGAGGATGTCGAAGGGGGGGATCGGGACCAGGAAGAGTTCCTCGAAGAGGAGATCGACGAGGAGCTGCTCCAGCTTGAGAGCGACCCGTCGAATGACACCGACGAGGAGGCCCTGCGGAAGCTGGACCCCTTAGAGGAACTGACGTTCCTCGTGAGCGACCTCGCCGACCTCGCGCATGCCCCTTCTCGCGAGCTGATCAACCAGGCGTTCGAAGAGGACCTGATCGACCTGTTCTGGGTCGACAAGGAATCGATCGACGTTTCGTACGAGAAGGGGGGCGAGCCGATGGAGCCCCCGGTCGGCGACTGGGTCGAGGAATACCGTCGCCA
Organism: Planctomycetales bacterium; assembly: GCA_027435495.1. GTDB lineage: Bacteria > Planctomycetota > Planctomycetia > Isosphaerales > Isosphaeraceae > JAKAUH01. Next base: position 6,077 of record DAHZZC010000488.1, on the reverse strand, counting down.
TCGCCGGGAGTACTTCGAGTACGAGAAGAAGCGCAAGCTCTCGGATAAGAAGACATTCCAGTCGACGCTCGGGCCCCGCCTGGGGCGCCTGGCAAAGGAAGAACCGCCGCCTCCGCCCCCGGAGACGATCCGGAATGTCGGTCCGAAGCTCGGCCGGAACGATCCGTGCTGGTGTGGGAGCGGCAAGAAGTACAAGAAGTGCCATCTTGGCAAGAACGAGCGTGTCTGATTCTCTCAGGGGCGAATCGTGGAACCGAACATGATCGGGGCCTACGGCCCCTGGGCGGCCGGACTCGTAGGCGAGGCGCCGGGGCGGCTCTCTTTCCGGGGCGATCGCCATCGGGCCGACGCCATCGACGCCTGGCGGACCTCGGCCCGATCCCGATTGAAGGAACTTCTGCTCCAACCCCAGACCGGCGGCGTTCCGAAGGCGGCCGTCCAGCACCGGCTCGTCCACGACGGCCTCCACGTCGAGCACCTGACCTGGCAACTCCCGTACGGACCGCCGACCGAGGCCGTCTTCCTCAAGCCGGCCGGAGCGAATGGCCGCCTTCCGGCCGTCCTCGGCCTGCATGACCACGGCGGCAACAAGTACTTCGGATGGCGGAAGATCGCCCAGATCGGCGAGACCCTCCATCCGATGATGAAGGAGCATCGCGAGGAGTATTACGGCGGCCTGAGCTGGGCCAACGAACTGGCGAAACGCGGATACGCCGTTCTCGTCCACGATGCCTTCGCGTTCGGGAGTCGGCGTGTCCGAGTCGGCGATGTTCCCCCGGTTCTTCGCAAGGACCACAAGGAGGTGCATCCCGAATCGGTCGAGGAGATCCGCGATTACAACCGGTTCGCCCGCGACCATGAGGACATCATGGCCAAGAGCCTCTTCTGCGCCGGGACGACCTGGCCAGGGGTGTTCACCGCCGAGGACCAGAGAGCCCTCGACTATCTCGCCTCGCGAGACGACGTCGATCCCGCCCGGATCGGATGCGCCGGCCTCTCCGGTGGCGGCCTTCGAACCTGCTACCTCGCCGGCCTTGATGAACGGATCCGATGCGCCTGCTGCGTCGGCATGATGACCACCTGGCGCGATTACCTGCTTCAGAAGTGCCATACCCACACCTGGATGATCTACATCCCCGGCCTGCCGGAAGACCTCGACTATCCCGAGATCCTCGGGCTTCGCGTCCCCTTGCCGACGATGGTCCTCAACAACGAACAGGACCAGCTTTTCACTCCCGAGGAGATGAAGCGGGCCGATCAGATGCTCGCCGAGGTCTTCGCCAGGGCAGGGGGGGCCGATCGCTACAAGTGCTCGTTTTATCCCGGGCCGCACAAGTTCGACCGGCCGATGCAATCCGAAGCCTTCGGGTGGTTCGACCGGTGGCTCCAGGCCACCTGAGCGATCTCCACGCTCCTCGGGTCGAATCGGTCTATTTGACGCGGCGGCGTCGGACCGATAAACTACGCTCCACGTGGAATTTCCGTCCGCTCGTCACCAGCAAGGCGGCCCCGGGTCCATCGCCCGGGGAATTTCCGTCGGATGGTCCCCATCCCAGAACAGGGGGGTTTCGTGTCGCTCGTTGTCAAGGATCTGATCGATGCAGGTGTTCACTACGGCCATCGCGCCAGCCGGTGGAACCCCAAGATGAAGCCGTACATCTACGGCAAACGCAACCTGATTCACATCATCGACTTGAAGGAAACGGTCCGCGGCCTACTTCGCAGCATCAAGTACTTCCAGCGGGTTGCCTCGGGCAATGGCCTGATCCTCTTCGTGGGGACGAAGCGCCAGGCGGCCGACACCATCATCGAACAATGCACCAAGTCAGGGATGCCGTATGTCACGGAGCGCTGGCTGGGCGGAACGCTGACCAACTTCCGGACGATCCGGAGCCGGCTCCAGCGGCTCGAGGAACTCGAATCGATTCTCGACGGCGAGCAGGCGCTCAGCTATTCGAAGAAGATGATCTCGACGCTGACCCGGGAGCGTCGAAAGATTGAGCGGAATCTCTCGGGCATTCGCCATATGAACCGGCTTCCCGAGGCGCTTTTCGTGATTGACCCACGGCGAGAGCACATCGCGGTGGCCGAGGCCCGGAAGCTGGGCATCAAGGTTGTGGCATTGCTGGACACCGATTGCGATCCTGACCTGATCGACCTGCCGATCCCGGGTAACGACGATAGCATGCGGTCGATCGAGCTGGTGATCGGCCGGCTGAGCGAGGCGATCATTGAGGGGAAGGCCTCGGCGCCGCCCGAGCCTCCGCCTTCGGCCGACCGGGACCGGGACCGTGGCGATCGGGACCGTGGCGACCGCCGTCGTGGCGGCCCCGGACGTGGCGAGGGCGGACTTCGCGGGCCGGTGAAGTCGCGCGAGACCGAGGCACGCCCCGCGGCGCCCGCGCCGGTGGCTCCGACCGCCCCCGCGGCGACGGCGGAACCCGCCAACGGGTCTCCGGCCGAGTCGGCGCCAGCGCCGGCCGCCGAGCCGGTGGTAAGCCCGGCAGTGACCGAGGCGACCGAGGCCCCCACGCCCGCCGCCGAGCCGGCACCGGCGGAAGGCCAGTAAGTCTAGAAGGCTGATTATCGGGCGATCCATCCGGGCCCCCGACGGCCGCCTCACCAGGAGCGGCCGTCGGCCACCGATCCGCCCAACTTTCCTATTGCTAGAAAATCCGATCGACCGACGCCAGCGAGAAAGAGGAGCGATGCCGATGGCCGAGATCACGGCTCAGGCTGTCAACGAATTCCGAAAGAAGACCGGTCTGGGCCTGATGGAGTGCAAGGCCCTGCTGAAGGAGGCCGACGGCGATCTCGCCAGGGCCGAGACTCTCGCCAAGGAGCGGGGCCTCAAGAAGGCCGAACTCCGCGCCGGACGCGCCGCCAAGGCCGGCCGGATCGAGGTCTATATCCACCACGACGCCAAGTCGGGCGTGATGGTTGAGCTCAACTGCGAGACGGACTTCGTCGCTCGCAACGACGAGTTCAAGCAGCTCGCCAAGGATCTCGCGCTGCACATCATGGCGGCCAACCCGCAGTATGTCCGCCGCGAGGAGGTTCCCGAGGAGATGGTCGCCGAGCAGAAGCGGATCTTCATGACTCAGGTGGCTGACAAGCCCGAGAACATTCAGGAGAAGATTGCCACCGGCAAGCTCGACTCCTGGTTCAAGGAATCCGTTCTGATGGACCAGCAGTTCATCAAGGACGAGACCAAGTCGATCAAGGACGTGATCCTGGCGGTCAATTCGCGGACCGGGGAGAACGTCTCGGTGGCCCGGTTCGCCCGGTTCGTCGTCGGCGAGGGACGCTGACGTCCCACAGAGGTCTGTCGCGAGGCGCCCCGTCCGGCCTTCGAGAGGCCAAGAACGGCCGGGGCGCCCGATGGCCTCCTCCCGCATCAACTCGCGACTCCGAGGATACGGACCCATGGAATCGAACGTGACCTCCGGCCCGCCGCTCTTCCATCGCGTGCTGCTGAAGCTTTCGGGCGAGAGCTTCTGCCGGCCGGGCGAGGGGGGCATCAGCCTGGAGGAAGTCAGCCGGATCGCCCGGCAGACCGCCCGGGTGGCCGCCCGAGGCGTGCAGCTTGCGATCGTCGTCGGCGGCGGGAACATCCTTCGGGGCGCCCAGCTAAGCCGGGGCTCCGACGTGGTCAAGGAAGCCACGGCTCACTACATGGGGATGACCGCCACCGTCATCAACGGCCTCGCCCTTCAGGACGCGCTCGAAAAAGAAGGCTGCGCCACCCGCCTCCAGACCACCATCCGAATGGACGAGATTGCCGAGCCGTTCATCCGTCGGCGGGCTCTGACGCACCTGGAGCGCGGCCGAGTGGTGATTCTCGCGACCGGGACCGGCAGCCCGTTCGTCACCACCGACACCGCCGCGGCCCTCCGCGGCAAGGAACTGGGCGCTGAGGTCCTGCTCAAGGCGACCCGGGTCGACGGCGTCTACTCGGCGGACCCCGAGAAAAATCCCCACGCCGTCCTGTACGAGCACCTGACGTACGACCAGGTTCTTCGCGACGAGCTCAAGGTAATGGACCTCACCGCGATCGGGATGTGCCTGGAGAACCACCTCCCCATCCTGGTGTTCAACTTCAAGCGGGAGGGGAACATCGAACGGGCGATCGCCGGCGAGCCGATCGGAACGTGGGTGAGCAACAAGCCAAGGCCGAGACCCTCCTGATCTCGTTCGGCCGGAAGAGACGCCCGATCGCGGCGAGTCTCCGATGTTGCTAGAATGGCCGATGGGCGGGGACTCGGCGTTGCCAAGGCCCTCGCGGTTCGTCCCGGGAGATGGGTGCCATGAGTATCGAAGAAATCGCCCTCGAGGCAGAAGAGCGGATGGAAAAGAGCCTGGCCCTTCTGGGGGACCAGTTGCGGGGGATTCGGACCGGGCGGGCCAATGTCGGACTGGTGGAGTCGGTCCGGGTGGAATACTACGGCTCGCCGACCCCGCTGAAACAGATGGCCAACCTCAGCACGCCCGAGCCGCAGCAGATCCTGATCCGCCCGTTCGACCCCACCGTCATCGGCGACATCGTCAAGGCGATCCAGACCAGCGACCTGGGCCTTACGCCCAACTCCGACGGCAAGGCGGTCCGGCTCAACGTCCCGCCACTCTCCGTCGAACAGCGAAAGAAACTCTCCAACCGCGTGAAGGATCTGGCGGAAGAGGCCCGCGTCGCCATCCGAAACATCCGACGCGATGCCAACAAGCAGGCCGAGCTCGAACAGACCGAGAAGATCCTCACCGAGGACGACCTGACGACCTGCAAGGAAGAAATCCAGACGCTCACCAAGCAGTACGAGACAAAGGTCAACGAGCTGGCCGACAAGAAGTCCGCCGAGATCATGGAAGTCTGACCGATCCGCCGGCCATCTCCGAGACTCCCCCTCGAACCGAACGAGGGGGTTGCGTCGATTCGTCCGGTCATGCGAGATGGAACCGGAGAGCCGCCGATCGACCTCCGGCCCGAGGCGTTCCCCGGAGATCGCCCGAAAATGACCGCGAATCGTAGCCCCGAGGCCGACGAGATGGCCTCTCCTCGCTCTCGCGAAGCGGCCAACTCCTGGCTTGAGGAGCACGGCGACGTCCTCTTTCGATATGCCCGGTCGCGGGTGAGCCGTCGCGAGCTGGCCGAGGACCTCGTACAGGACACCTTCGTTGCGGCGCTCCAGTCGCTGGATCGGTATCAGGGCGGCTCCTCGATCCGAACCTGGCTGATCGCGATCCTCCGGCACAAGATCATCGACCATCAGCGCAAGGTCGCCTCGGGACGGGCCGAGCCGGTCGGCATCCTCGAGGGATCGTCGAGCGACTTCTTTGCCGACGATGACCACTGGAAACGGCCGCCGGCCTCGTGGAAGACGCCCGACGCGATCGTCGAGGACGGCGAGTTCCGTGAAGTCCTTGACGGCTGTCTGGACCGCATGCCTCGGGCGATCGCCGCAGTGTTCCTGCTCCGCGAGATGGAAGGACTGGAGACCGAGGAGTTGCGCCGCCGGCTCGAAAACAGCGAGGGGAATCTCCGGGTCCGGTTGCACCGGGCCCGGCTCCTTCTGCGTGAATGCCTTCAGAATCGGTGGTTTGCGACGACGGGAGAGGCCCGATGAGTCGACGCGGAGGTCTCCTCTGGGCCTTGACGCTGCGATGCAGGACGGCCTCCGAATTACTCTCCAAGGAGCTCGACGAACCGCTTGACGGGATGGAGTGGCTTGGACTGCGCGGGCATCTGATCGCCTGCCGCTCCTGCCGCCGGTTCCGCCGCCAGATTCGATGGATACGAACGGCCATCCGGAATCGCGACGAATCCTTCACGCAGTCGGCAGCCGAGGATGCTGTCCTCTCCGAGGAAGCCCGCCGTCGGATCGCTCGGGCGATTCAGGAGGCGGAGGCGGAGCCGGAATCGACATGATATAGATTTATTTGATTTATATTAGATGTAGATACAAATAATCGAATACAGGAGAATTCAAAATCAGCGAATCGTAGAAATTTGCATTAAATGAAGCTCCTCGGCCATAGGCCGAGGTATCAGGAAGGCCCCCCCGAGGGGGCCGTCTACGTGGGGT
>DAHZZC010000487.1 GCA_027435495.1 Planctomycetales bacterium | reverse complement strand
GCGGTGGTATTCACGGCGGGGATCGTGGTCCTGATGATGGTCCTGTCCGGGGCGTTTGAGCGGAAGGTCAAGCCTGGTCCGGCCGCTGGGGTGGCCGAGAAGGCCGCGAGTCCGGTGCCGAAGAACGTTGGAGTGGTGCATCTGGTCCGCCGGCCTCGCCGCGAGTCGGCGGTTGGGACGATCCGCCCGGTCCACGAGGCGATCGTCGCTTCGAAGATTCTTGCGAGGGTCGAGGAGGTTCGGGTGCGCGCCGGGCAAGCGGTCCAGCGGGGTGACGTGCTGGTCCTGCTGGACAAGGCCGATCTGAAGGCCAAGATGGATCAGGCGCAATCGGCCGAATCCGCGGCCCGGGCCAGGTATGATCAGGCCGAGATCGACCAGGGACGAATCGCCCGGCTTCGGGCGCGCGAGGCCGTCACCCAGAGCGAGCTCGACCAGTCCAACACCGCGCTCCGAACCGCGAAGGCCGAGCTCGAGCGCGCCCGACAGGCGGTCGAGGAGGCCAGGGTCATGGAGGCGTACGCAACCGTCCTGGCCCCGATCTCGGGCCGGGTCATCGACAAGAAGGTGAGTCCCGGCGACACCGTGAGCCCCGGGCAGGTTCTGGTTGTCATCTACGATCCGACGCACATGCAGATGATTGCCACGGTGCGCGAATCGCTGGCCCTCCGGCTGAAGCTCGGCCAGGAAGTCCCCTCGCGGCTCGATTCGCTCGGCTACGACTGCCTGGCGACCGTCAGTGAGATCGTCCCCGAGGCGCAGGCCGAGAGCCGATCGTTCCAGGTCAAGCTGACCGGCCCTTGCCCGCCCAACGTCTACAGCGGAATGTTCGGCCGGGTCTTTATCCCGCTCGAGGACGAGGATGTCCTGATCGTTCCGGCCGCCGCGGTGCGCCGGGTCGGCCAGCTCGACGAGGTCGACGTCGTCGACGGCAATCACGTCCAACGCCGCGCCGTGCAGCTTGGCCGTGAGCTTGACGAGGGCCTTGAGGTCCTCTCGGGGCTCGCTGAGGGCGAGAAGGTCGTCCTGCACGATGGCGTCCGAGAGCGAGCGAAAGGGGATCGCTCATGAGCCAGCATCCTTCACAACCCGGCCCGCACACCCACGGCCAGCCGAAGCCGCACGACTTCCTCAACGGAATCGTGCACATCTTCCTCGATAATAACTTCTCGATCATTCTCATCATCGTCTCGGTGGCGATCGGCCTGGCAGCCCTGCTGGTTACTGCCCGAGAAGAGGACCCGCAGATCGTCGTTCCGCTGGCCGACGTGATGGTCAAGATGCCGGGATACTCGGCGGCCGAGGTCGAGCAGCTCGCCGCCACGCCGCTGGAAAAGATGCTCTACCAGATCGATGGCGTCGAATACGTTTACAGCATGTCGCATGAGGACCAGGCCGTGATCACGGTCCGGTTCTACGTCGGTCAGGATCGCGAACGCAGCCTCGTCAAGCTCTTCAAGAAGATCAACGAGAATCAGGATGTGGTTCCGCCGGGCGTCATGGGATGGGTGGTCAAGCCGGTGGAGATCGACGACGTCCCGGTCGTCACCCTGACGCTCACCGGCCAGGACGGCGACGATTACACCCTTCGTCGAGTGGGCGAGGAGGTGGTCCAGCGGCTCTCGGCGCTTACGGGTGTCTCGCGGGCCTACGTCGTCGGCGGTCGTCCGCGAACGGTCCGGGTGGACCTCGACACCGAGCGGCTCCAGGCGTATGCGCTCGGCCCACTTGAAGTCCAGCGAGCCTTGCAGGGGGCCAACGTTACCCACCCAGCCGGCGACTTCACCCGCAATGACGCCGTGATCCGCGTGGTGGGAGGCATCGCGGCGGATCGGCCCGAGCGGCTCGGCGAGCTGGTCGTCGGCGTCTTCCAGGGCCGACCGGTCTTCCTCAAGGATGTGGCGACCGTCCGCGACGGCCCCGACGAGGTTGCCAGCTACGTCCGACACGGCTGGGGGCCTGCCCGAGGGTTCGAGGCCCCCGAGGGCTTCCCGGGAACCGAGGTCGGCGAGCACTCCGAGGGCCATGTTTCCTCCGTACAGAAGGCTCCGATCGGCTCGACCAGACCCGCGGTCACTCTCGCCGTTGCCAAGCAGAAGGGGACCAACGCCGTCTCCGTCGCTGAGGCCGTCCTTCAAGCCGCCGAGGGGCTCAAGGCCGAGGTCGTTCCCTCGGGGATGGAGCTGGTGATCACCCGAAACTCGGGCCTGACCGCCGACGAGAAGGTCAACGAGCTGGTCGAGGGCCTCTGGGTCGCCATCGTCATCGTGATCGCCCTCTTGACCCTCAGCCTCGGCTGGCGCGAGGCGTTCATCGTCGCGGTCGCCGTGCCCGTCGTCTTCGGCCTCACGCTCGGTGTCAACCTCCTCTTCGGCTACACGATCAACCGCGTCACCCTCTTCGCCCTGATCCTCTCTTTGGGCCTCCTCGTCGACGACCCGATCGTCGACGTCGAGAACATCGCCCGGCACTTCGAGATGCGAGGGCGGGCCACACGCGACATCGTCCTCGAAGCCGTCGCCGAGATCCGGCCACCGCTCATCAGCGCGACCCTCGCGGTGATCGTCAGCTTCCTGCCGATGTTCTTCATCACCGGGATGATGGGGCCATACATGGCCCCAATGGCCCTGAACGTCCCGGTCGCGATGATGATGTCGATGGTCGTCGCCTTCACGATCACGCCATGGCTCACCTACCAGGTGCTCTACGGGAAGTTCCAGCGCGGCCATCATGGGGCAGGGCACAACCTCAGCGAGGCCGATGAGCTCGAGGCGATCCGCCGTACGTTCCTGTACCGGCTCTTCCGGCCGATGATGTCGCCGCTGATCAGCTCGCGATGGGCAGCGATCTCGTTCCTGCTGGTCATCGCCCTGCTGACCGCCGCCGCGACCGGCCTGGCGGCGCTCCGGGTGGTCCCGCTGAAGATGCTTCCCTACGACAACAAGAACGAGCTGCTGCTGGTCGTCGATCTCGACGAGGGAACCACGCTCGAGCGAGCCAACGCCGCGGTCCGGGCGCTCGAGGCGGAAGTCGCAAAGGTCCCCGAGGTCACCGACTTCATCAGCTACGTCGGAACTCCCAGCCCGATCGACTTCAACGGGCTGGTCCGCCATTACTATCTCCGGCAGATGCCGCAGAACGCCGAGATCCGGGTGAACCTCGTCGGCAAGAAGCACCGATCCGCGCAAAGCCATGCGATCGCGCTCCGGCTGCACGACCGGCTATCGGCCGTCGCCGAGGCCCACCGCGCCCGGCTGAAGGTCGTCGAGCTGCCGCCGGGCCCGCCGGTGCTGGCCTCACTCGTCGCCGAGGTCACCGGCCGGCCCGATCACTCCTACGACGACCTGATCGCCGCAGCCGGGACGGTGGCCGGCCGGCTCCGGGCTGAGCCGGGGGTCGCGGAAGTCGACGATACGATCGAGGCCCCCTCGCGCAAACTGATCTTCATCACCGACCAGGAAAAGGCCGCGCTCGCGGGAGTCTCGGTCGACGAGATCGCGCGAACCCTTCGCCTGGTCCTCTCGGGCGGTGAGGCGGGGACGGTCCGTCTCGAGGGCGAGCGCAACCCGCTCCGGGTCGAGCTTCGGCTCCCCCGCTCGATCCGGTCGAGCGACCGAGACCTCTCCTCCCTCCGCGTGCGCGGCCAGTCCGGGCAGTTCACGCCCCTATCCGAACTGGGCCGATGGAAGGAAGCTCAGGTCGACCAGACGATCTACCACAAGAACCTGGAGCGCGTCGTCTACGTGACGGCCGAGGCCCTTGGGCGCACTCCCGCGGAGTGCATCCTCGACGTGAGCTTCGACCGGCAACCGGCCGGCACCCCCGCGCCGGGAGGTCGCTCCACGGCCGGCGGCTGGGTCTCCGACGCAAAGCCGCGACCGCTCTCCGAGCGGACCTTCATCGAAAACGGCGGCGGAATCGCCTGGGCGGTCCCCGAGGGCATCCGGGTCGGCTTCAGCGGCGAGGGCGAGTGGAAGATCACGCTGGATGTCTTCCGAGACCTCGGCCTGGCCTTCGCCGCCGCGATGGTCATGATCTACGTGATCCTGGTGATGCAGACCGGCTCGTTCCTGATCCCGCTGGTCGTGATGCTCGCCATCCCACTCACCATTCTGGGCGTGATGCCCGGTTTCTGGCTGCTCAACGACCTGAATAGCCAGGTCGTCGGCGGCTACGCCGACCCGGTCCTTTTCACCGCGACGGCAATGATCGGCATGATCGCGCTGGCGGGGATCGTGACCCGCGACGCCATCATCCTGGTCGACTTCATTGGGCAGTCGGTGGCCAGGGGACGGCCGCTCTTCGACGCGATCATGGAGAGCCGCGTCGTCCGGATGCGCCCGATCCTTCTCACGGCCGGCGCGGCGATGCTGTCGAGTATCCCGATCACGCTCGACCCGATCTTCTCCGGATTGGCGTGGTCGCTGATCTTCGGCCTCTTCGCCTCGACGATCTTCACGCTCTTCGTCATTCCGGTGACCTACTGGCTTCTCAACTCGGGTGAGAAGGGGAGCCGGGAAGACACCGAACCGACCCCGGCCGCCTGATTCTCAAAGGCGAGAGATCTCCGGTGGTCGCACGTTTCTCAACAAAGGAGCGAATCATGGCCGCACATCCGAAGGTGGTCATTGTGGGCGGTGGCTTCGGTGGCCTGGAGGCGACCTTCTACCTGAGGCACAAGCTCGGTCAGGCGGTTGACCTCACGCTCGTCTCCGATCGCGACTACTTCCTCTTCAAGCCGAACACGATCTACATTCCGTTCGGCCAGGATCCCGAGCGATTCAAGATCCCGCTCTCCCGCCCGACCCAGCACAAGAAGATCGAATTCGTCCAGGCCGCCGTCGATCACGTCGACGCGGATGGGCATCGCGTCGTCGCCGGCGGAAAGGAGATCGGCTACGACTACCTGATCCTCGCCACCGGGGCCTCGATGCGTCCCGAGGAGATCCCCGGCTTCAAGGAGCACGCGCTCACCCTCTGGACTCCGGAGGAAATGCTCGCGCTCCGCGAGGGGCTGCATCGGGTCGAGGAGAAGGCCCGCGAAGAGACGCGTCAGCGCGTCGTCTTCGTCGTCCCCCCCAACAACCGATGCTCCGGGCCGCTTTATGAGCTGGTGATGATGCTGGACACCTGGCTCCGCGAGCGCGGGATTCGAGACAAGGTCGACCTGATCTGGACCACGATGGAGGAGGGCTACATCCAGGCGTTCGGCCCCCGGCTCAACACCGTGGTCACGGAGGAATTCCTGGAACGCGGCATCGAGGGCCACAAGGGCTACGTGGTGACGTCGGTCGAGCCAGGGACAATCCACTACCAGAACGGCGAGCGGCTCGGGTTCGACCTTCTGGTTGGATTCCCGCCCTACATTGCCCGGGAGCGGTTCCCAGGGCTCCCCTCGGACGATCGCGGATTTGTCCACGTCGAGCCCGACTCAAGGCGGGTCGCTGGCCACCACAACATTTTTGCCGTTGGCGACGCCGCCGATTTTCCGATCAAGCAGGCCTTCCTGGCCCTGCTCCAGGCGGACGCCGCCGCCGACCACCTCGCCGCCGAGATCAAGGGGACAAAGCCCAGCGTGAATTTCGAACCGATGAGCATGTGCGTGATGGAGGAGCTGAACAAGGCGACCTTCGCCCAGGTCCCACTGAAGTACACCGGCGACCCGGCCCGACCAGTCGCGGTCGATGCCGACGACGCCGAGCATTACAAGGTCGGTGTCTCACCGGTCTGGCGAGCGGGGAAGGTCCTGCTCGGCCTGTACCTGCCCTGGCGCTTCGGCCACGGTGAGCCCTTCCACGCCGGATTTGCCTGGCAGGCGATGGACCTCGGGCTCAAGGTGATGTCAACCATCTACGCCGATTGACCGGCCAGGCCCGCCTCGCATCCGAGGCTCTGACAAACCGGTGACGGGCTCCGAATCTTCGAGGTCCCTGTCCCCGGCTTGTCAGAGCGGGTTAGCTCCGCCCGCCCCACGTCTTCAATATCTTCCGGTTCCGCTCGACATCCGCCTGCGCCTCGCGGACGATCGTCCCGCAGACCAGCTCGCAAAGGTCCTCCACCAGCGGGTCGCCCAGCGAATAAAAAACCTGCAACCCTTCCTTCCTGCGCCGAACCATTCCCGCCTCGGCCAGCAATTTCAGATGCTTCGACACATTCGCCTGGCCCTGTCCGGTCTCGGTGACCACCATGCCCACGTTCTTCTCGCCGGCCATCAGGGCCCGAAGGATCACCAATCGCGTCGGATCGCCCAGCATCCGGAATTTCTCGGCGACCCGGTCCAGGATCTCGTCGGGGATCGTCGTACGCATGTGTATTTGACCGCATATCCGGTAAGCAGAATAGTTGCCCAGTGAATTTTATCACCGCGTCGCGCGTTGTCCAGTTGCGAGCCCTGCCCAACGCCCCCGATCGAGGCCAGAACCAGGCAGCCCGGCACCTCGGACTTGCAAAATTCCTTTTTGGCCATATTGTTATTCAGCGGGATAGAATGAGGCTCGGTTGGCTCTGGCCGAGGGGAAAGACATGTGGGACGTCCTGTATCTTCCAGCAGTCTGGTTCGGCTGGTTTGCTCTGTTTCGCTGGGTGCTGCCGTGGTTTGGGGTCCCGACCTGCCTGAGCGGCTCGTGCGGGCTGTCCGAGTCCTCCTCACGGACCGAGGGGTCGGCCCGGTCGTTTACCTCGCGAGGAACGGAGAGATCTCACCGGAGTGGGTGATGGTCAGCGAGTGCATGGCCCGGGTGACTCCAACATAGAGCATCTGGCGATCGATGGCCGATCGATAATTCCGGGCGGTGCAGGAGGGAAGGATGACCTGGTCGAATTCGAGCCCCTTCGCGAGATAGGCGGTCGCGATGGTGATTCCGTCGCGGAACTCCTGGCTCCGGGCGTCGAGCAATCGGAGATCGGCCTCGGCCCGAAGGTCTTCAAACAGGGCGTCGGCTTGCTTTTGCGTCTTGCAGATGATCCCGGTGGAGTGATACCCGCTCTGCGGAAAGGCCCTCACCAGCTTGAGGAGGAATTCGAGCTCCTCGCCGTGGGTGCGGAAGCCGACGATCCTCGGCTCCTCACCGTGGCGTTCGATCGGGATCAGGTCCGGATTGTGGAGGATCGACTGCGCCAGCCTGGTGATCTCGAGCGTCGATCGATAGCTCTTCTGCATGTAGACGCATTCGGCATCCGGCAGGACATCCCGGATCGATTCCGCTGTGGATGAGCTGAGCGGATTCACCGATTGATTCCGGTCGCCGAGAACCGTCATGTTCCCCGGATAGAGTCGCGAGATGACCCGGTATTGCACCGGGGTATAGTCCTGCATCTCGTCGATCACCACGTGCTTGATGCGGTCGCGGACCTTGAACCCTTCGAGCATCATCTTCACGTAGACGAGCGGGAAGACGTCGGAATACTCGAGCGCGCCCCGGGCCCCCGGCCGGAACATCTCGGGATGTCCGATCCAGTCGTAAAATTCCCTGTACCGTGTTTTGAGATTCTTCGTGGCGAAGAGTTTCCGAAGGTCGGCGCGAAGCTGGGTGCGCTCGGGACCGGTGACAGGCCGACCGTGGTAATAATGCAGGTGATCCATGATCGCCGTGAGGGCACCGTTGATCTGCTCGCTGATCGCGAGCTGCGCACGCTTCCGGAGCTGAACGGCGAGCCAGTTCGGGTCGATGGTCGTCATCCCAACCGAGATCGCGGCGGGCCGCAGGTTCGCGCTTCGGACGTGGCCGATGTAGGCGTCCAGCCGATCGAGGAACGCGGCCGTCGCCTTGAATCGAACCCGCTCGCCGAATTCCGGGTCGCGATCCTTGAGAAGTTCCGAAACCTGCTCGGAGAACGTCTGGAAGGAATACTTCCCGTCGAGAAGGTCCTCGGCGAGCGCCTCCATCGTCGTCTCCCGGATCATCTCCTCGCCCAGCTCGGGCAGAACCCGTGAGATGTAATGTGCAAACACCTTGTTGGGCGAGATGATGAGGATATCTTCGGAACGAATGGTTTCCTTGAACCGGTAGAGCAGGTAAGCAACCCGGTGCAGGGCGATCGACGTCTTGCCCGATCCCGCCGCCCCCTGGATGATGAGCGTCCGGGCCCGGTCGTCGCGGATGATCCGGTTCTGGTCGCGCTGGATGGTGGCAACGATGTTTTTGAGGCGGTCGTCAGAGGCCCGGCTAAGCTCCTCCTGAAGGATCTCATCCTGGATGTTCAGGGACGACTCCAGCATGAACCGGAATTCCTGATGCTCGATCCGGTACTGCCGCTTCAGCGAGATCGAGCCGTCGATCCGCTCTTCGGGTGCCTCGTAATGGGCGGGACCAAGCTCGAAATCGTAGAACATGCTCGAGACCGGGGCTCGCCAGTCGTGGATCAGCGGCCCCTCGCCGTCGGGATCGGCAAAGGAATGAACGCCGATGTAGATGCTGGCCGTTCCCGCTCCGCCCTGCATCCGGGCGTCAATCCGGCCGAAATACGGAGACTCGATCAGGCGCTCCAGTCTTGTCCGCTGCTCGACGGCATGCTCACCGACCCGTGCGGCCATGTCGGCCGCCTGCCGAAGGTTGGCCTTGTCGGCGTTATCGAGTTCGCGAAACTGTTCCTGGAATTGCCGCTTGATCTGGTCCATCTCCTCGTACCGAGCGACCACTCGCTCGTGGACAGCCACCAGCGCGTCGATGATCTTGCGGGTGACCGAGGCGTGGAAGGCGCGCTCCTCGGCCTCGGTCGGGTTCACGGTCGGGGCGATCCGATCGGGGCGGGCCATCGGCCGGGGGGAGGATCCTGGCATCAAAGTCGTGCCCGTGATAAGCCGAAAGGGAAAGGGGGGGCTGTCGAGACATCCGGTCTCGGGCAGAGCATTTTAATCGATCGGCGAGCCCCGGGGAACCCGGCGAGATCCCCTCGCATCCCGGGTGCCCCGCGCCGTTGAGGAAAGGAGGGCTCGTATGGACAGCAAGGCGAAGAAAAAACTGGAGGTGCTGCAGAAGCGCCTGGCCCAGTTGCGGCAGCAGCTCGCCGGCGCGGTCAAGCAGAACGACGACCCGGAGGACCTCGTCCGGCTCCGCCGCGAGGTCGAGGCCGCCGAGGCCGAGGTCCGTCGACTCAAGGAGTCGTGATCGGCCGAACCGGCCCCGCGATTGAGAAATACCCGGTCCGCCATCCAACCCCAAACCTGTGCCGGACCGCTTTCACATCACCGTGAAGTAATTCCGAGCGGCAAAGTCGAAGTATTCGCGCTTCAGTTCCAGCGGGAGCCCGTTGTATACACAGTAATTCCGGACCTGAAGCAAGAGGTCTCTCGGCTGGCAACATCGGAACGGCCGGCCACAGCTCTGGTAATGCCGCTCGACCAGACAGTCGACCGCAGACGTGTCGACCGACCCGAATCCCAGCTTCGGCGCGAAAATCTCGATCATCTTCCGAAACATCGGTTCGGTCGGGTCCATCGCCTGAATCTTGTACGGGATTCGACGGAGAAACGCCTCGTCGACCAGTTGCTTCGGCTCCAGGTTGGTCGAGAAGAGAATCAACTGGTCGAACGGAACCCGGATCTTCTTCCCGTTCGCCAGGCTGAGAAAGTCGTACCGCTTCTCCAGCGGGACGATCCACCGATTCAAAAGCTCGACCGGCTGCATCCGCTGCCGGCCGAAGTCGTCGATGAGGAACGTGCCAAGGTTGCTCTTGAGCTGCAAGGGCGCCTCGCTCACCTTCGTCGTCGGGTCGTAGTGAAGTTCGAGGTCCTCCATACGGAGCTCGCCACCGGCCACTATCGTCGGGCGACGGATGTGTACCCATCGACGATCATGTTTAAGATCGTCGAGCAGCCCGCCCGGCGAATCCTGCTCGATCGGCTCGTGGTTCGCCATGTCGAAAAGCTTGATAATCTGCCCCTCGACCGTCAGTACCCGGGGAATCCAGACCGTCGAGCCGAAGCATCGCGTGATCCGTTCGGCGATGCTGGTCTTGCCGTTGCCGGGATATCCATAAAGAAACATCCCGCGTCCCGAGTTGATCGCCGGGCCGAGCATCGCAAAAATCTCGTCGGAGATCAGCAGGTCCGAGAACGCCCGGCGCAGGTCCTCTTCGCGGGGATGCTCGGTTGTGATCGTCTGTGCGGTGACCGATGTGAGATAGTCCTGAAACGGCACCGGCGCCGTGCCGACGTAGGCACACTCATCGAAGGCGAGCTTGGCGCGCATCCGGCCGGCATCGGTCAGCGAGTACAGGTAATCGTTGGCCGTGGCCGAATTGGCATAGGCGACGATCTGTTGATTCTTGAGCTGACGGAGGAAGTCGGGAAACGGGCCGAACGGCAGACCCAGCTCGGCGGCGATCCGCCGGCCGGTGGCGGTCCCGGCGTTCACCAGGAACTTGAGGACCAGTCCCTCGATGATCGCGTGGCTGAGGCCGGTCTCCTCGAAGCTGGAGACGGCCTTCGGCAAGAAGGGGGCCTTGCCGTTGGATCCTGAGAGAGTAACGCCGCTCACCACCGACGGGGCCGAGATTCCCACGATCGCCTCCTCCGAAGTTCGGGCCGGAGAGTCGGCCCGCGCCAACCGTAGGTCGCGGCGATCGCGGGGTCAAATGGCGGGGTCATTCGACGACCCGCAACACATCGTTTCGCTTCAACACCGGGACCCTTCGCACGCCGCCTTCTTTCGGAGCGAATTCAACGTGAAGATCGAGCAAAACACCGAGCGAGGCGTCCTTCGGGACGGTGATCTCGGCGAGGATTGCCTCGCCCTGGCGATCGTTCTTCGATGCCTCGAACGGTCCGACCTGGACCCAGCTCGGCTTCCCCTCGGGAATCCGATCGCGCCCGGCCGAGGGGTCGAGCTCGATCCGGATCGTGTGCGACCGGCCCCGGGCGACGGTCCCCGGCGTGACCGATCGAATCGGGGCGCTGAGGCGGCTGGTCCCCTCGGCGTTGTCAACGATCGCACCCTCGGGCATCCGCGCGATCATCCGGTTGTTCGCCGGGTCGGGAACGCCCGCGTATCCGCCGATGATGTAGGGAAACCGACCCGGAGTGACATGATAATGATAGCCGCGTGACGGGTCCTCATGGCCGTTGCAGACATCGAGCGCCCGGCTGCCGGTGAGGTCGCGGGCCATCCGTCCGTCCGCCTCGTAAGGGCCATGCACCGGGAACCCGTCGAAGGCAAATCCGATCACTGGCGAGTGGCCGCGTCCCTCGTCGGGAAACGGTGTCTTCAGGCAGCTTGGAAACTTGTGGTAATGATAAACCCCGCGCTGCTCGGGATGGCCGCAACACGAGTCGAGCCAGACCTCCGAATATCCCTCGATGGCGTTCATGCCGCCGGCCTCGAACGGATTGAAGAAGACCACGCCGTTGAGCGCCATGCCGATCGGACCCATTGGCACCCGGGTGATCGTCTCGGCCCGCTTCGGTTCGAGAGGGAACCGGAAGTGGAAGTCCTGAACGCGAATGCGATTGGGATTCCGACTGTTGGGAAAGATCGCCGTCGGATGATTCGGATAGCCCTGGCTCTCCACCATCAGCGACCGTGCATCGTGTCGAATCTTGACGTTTGGAATACCGTCCTTGTTCGAGTCGCGAACGTGATACGAGAACAGGTCGACGTACCGATCTCCATCGCGAAAGAAGTAGGTCGGCGGATCACCCGGCCGCACATACCAGCGCCCTCCGATAGGCTCGATCCTCGCAGGCGGATCGGCCCGGACCTCGACCGCCGCCAAAAGCAGAGATCCCAACCAGGCCGATAGCCACAAAATAGGAATGCGCCTCATGTAATCCCTCGCGATGGATGGGTCGAAGATGGGAAACCACAGAGACACAGAGGCACAGAGGGGAATCGGGTTGAGTGGCTCGGTGAATGTTCCCCTGGCATTCTTTCGCGTCGGTCTTCCTCTGTGTCTCTGTGGTGAATTTGTGCGAAAGGATCAGTCGGGTCGGCCCGGGCGATGTGGCGGCCTGTCATCCTCGGGTGGGCCTTCGCCCGGACGCCCCGGAGGACCCTCGTGGAGGATCTCCTCGAACTCCTGCATCTGATCGCGAGTCAGGATCAGGCCGAGCTTGGTGCGGACCTCGGCCTCGAGTGCCTCGATCTTCTTGGTCTGATCGGCGTCGAACTTCATCCGATGCCGTACGAAGGGAGGCATCACGTCGCCGACCTCGGGCGGATGACCCATGCCTTCGGGAGGTCCACCCGGACCACCAGGCCCGCGACGGCCCGGCCCGCGACGACCGGGACCACTACCCGGAGGACCGTCTCCTTCGGGGCCGCCGGGACCACCAGGCGGCGGACCAAAACCACCGGGCCCGCGACGAACGGGACCACCCGCTGGAGGACCGTCTCCTTCAGGCGGCGGAACAAACCGGCCGGGTCCACCAGATCCGAAACCTCCGCGACGACCGCGCCCCGGCATCATTTCGGACGGATCAATCTGACCGTTGCGGTTGCGATCGAGGGACTTGAGCGACGCGGAGGCGTTACGGATCTCCTCCTGAGAGAGGACGCCATCGCCGTCCCGATCGAGAGCTTCGATCAGCGGACCGCCCATCATCGGGCCGCCGGGACCGCCCATCATCGGGCCGCCGGGTCGGCCTTGGATACCGCCCGGGGGTGGACCCGGCGGCTGGGCCATCAACAGCGTGGGGGCGAGCAGAATCACTGCGATCGTCAACGATTGACGCGGGAAGCGGAAGGTCATCCGGGCGTCTCCCAATCCGGGGCCAGTTCGGGCCGTCGGGGGCGAGGCTCCGCGCCTCACCGCTCGTTCGGCCGCTCTGGAACCCATCATAGGAGGACCAACCTTAAGCGATCATGAAGCTCGGCCCCTCGCCCGGAGTGGCTCACAGGCCCGGCGACAAGGCCGGGTGCTGATCGGTGTGCACGTCGGGTCTGAGGATAGTCCAGTCGGCGCGGCTCGGTGGGCTCATCGAAGGCCGCGGGCTCCTTCCCGAGCGGGTCGCGGCCTGGCGCGGGTCGCGGCCTGGCGCCGGTCGCGTCGCAGCCGACGGACGGTCGCCGTCAGCGGTGATCGCCGATGATCACCACGAAGCGTTCCCCCAAAGTTAAGGCCCATGGCGAGTTGGCCGGGCTTCTTGAAAAGGGGATTGGAGGTCGGGCTGCGCCGACCTCCAATCCATGATCGTTAGGCCCGAGATTGCCAGATCCTCGGGTCTCGCCTGCTGTGGAACACGGCGATCACTTCGACCCGGTTGGCCAAGACTCGGTAGAGCAGGGCGTACGGGAATCGCTGAACCCGCGCACGCCGGATGTCCCGGTAGACCATCGCATGAAGCTCCGGCATCCGGCCGATCCGATCCAGCACATCTTGAACGCGCTCGATGAACTCCTCGCCGCGCCCCGTCTTCTCCTCGTACCAGGCCGCCGCCTCGACGAATTCCCGGTCGGCCGCCGGGCTGAGGATGACCGGGAGGTTCATTCCCGGATGCGCTCAAGGGCCCGGGCCTTGACCGCCTCCCAGGGGATGCCGGCAGCGGGGTTGCGATCCAGTTCCTCAATCCGCCGATCGAGCTCGGCCTTTATCTCCGCGGTCAGTTCTGGTTCATAACCTCGGTCGGCGAGCCGGTCCCAGACGTCCTGCACGAGCCGGACGCGATCGTCGACGGGCCAAGACTCGACTTCGTTGAGGACGGCTTGATAATCCATCGGTCACCTTGCCTGGCACGGGGACTTTACGGTTTTGCGGGCCGAATTCATCTCCTCCCAGCATACCCAGTCACTGTGCTCAAGCCCAGAGCGGTCGAGACCCGGTTAGGCGTCAGCCACCCAGACCGAAGTCCAGGGCACGAAGACTTTGCCCCGGTCACCCGCCGCTCTCCGCCGCCTAACGCCCAAGCTCAGCGGATCGGCCTGCCGAGAGCAAGCGAAAACTTCAGGATAACCACCGCGGCGGGCCGGGTCCGTTGCAGCGCATGGTTAGGCGGCGACTTTCCCGGCCGACAACTCCGAATCAGGACCGATTGCGCTTCGTGCCGGCGAGCTCCACCCACTTGACGAATCGATCGGACCCCGGCCGCTTGATGTAGACAATCGATACAAACCTGTCTTCGCCCTTATAGTTGTCCTCAGCCTTGACGGTCACCTTCTTGCCCGAACCCGGCTCAAGGATCTCCTGCTCCTTCCAGAAGATGGTCTTGCTCGCCTCGTCGTAGGTCCCCTCATCGAGGGCCAGCTTCGGCGGGAGGATGGAATTGGCCCCCGTCGCCACGATTTTTCCCTTCTCCGCGTCGAAGCACGTGATGCCGACGACCTCGTAGGGTTCGTTGTCGGCGCGTCCCTTGACCATCCCGACCACCCAGCCACTCTCGCCCAGGAAGCGATTCTCGGCCGAGCCTTCCGGCTTCATGGGCTCGGCCCCGGAGTCCTCGGCGTAGACCTTGCCGCTGAATTCTCAATGGCCGACCATCCGCTCCAAGAGCCGATGCTCGGCTCGCAGTTCGGACTTGGCCTTGGTTTCTTGGGCCGTCGCGGGCCCCGCACACACCACCGCCAGAGCCATCCCGATCGAGCCCCAGTGCGCACGCCTCATCGTCAGTGCCTCCTGAGAATGACCACCCTCGGTGCGTTTCGACGCCCTGGACAACGCGTCAATGTCCGGCAACCAACAGCTCGGAGAGATAAGGGGACAGGAGAGAATGGCATCAAGGATACTCAACCTTCGTTCGGACAACGACTTACATAAGTAGAGTCGAGGAGTGGCGCGGTGACCAAGGTTCCGTTTCCACTCCCCGCTCATCGAACCGGACGGGCGGTTT
Organism: Planctomycetales bacterium; assembly: GCA_027435495.1. GTDB lineage: Bacteria > Planctomycetota > Planctomycetia > Isosphaerales > Isosphaeraceae > JAKAUH01. Next base: position 3,708 of record DAHZZC010000487.1, on the reverse strand, counting down.
TCCCGCATCCGGCTCTCGGACAAGAACTCACGCCTTCGCCCACGGAAAGTGTCGAGGGCGGTCGCTCAAGCGGATGAGGCCGAATTCGTCATGCAGCCTCGCGTCGGGAAACCGTGTCGTCCCGCGACTCTGCAGCTTGTGCTTCCCTCGAAGCCACTGGCGGAGCCGATGCCGCGCATGGCGGTCAATGGCTCGGTAAGCCGGGCTGACCGGTCCCAGACAGAAGTAGTTCGACCATCCCAGAAGCATCCGGTTCAGTTTCGCTACCCGATCCTCGACCGTCGTCCACAGCCATCGGCGGCTGGTCAGCTCGTGGATCTCGGCCTTGAGGCCGGCGATCTTCTTCGCCGACGGCGTCGTCCCAATGTACGACCGACCCGTCCGCGGCGAGTGACACCGTCCGATCGTGTATCCCAGGAAGTTCACGCTCTCCTCGGGCACGTGACACAGGCGCGTCTTGGTCTCGTTCACCGTCAGTCGCAGCTTCGACATCATCGATCGCATCACCCGCATCGCCTCGTCAGCGGTGCCGCGGCAGCAGATCACGAAGTCATCGGCATAGTTGACGATGTGAGCGTCCAGTCGGCGCTCGTGGCCCAGTACCTTCCAACCCAGGATGAACCGACGCAGATAGATGTTCGCCAGCAACGGCGAGAGCGGGGACCCTTGCGGGCTACCCCGTCCCTCGTCCTTGTTGCGGGTCGTCCGATGAGGCCGCCCCCGTTCATCGACCTCTTCCACCGGCGCCTCCAGCCACATCTTGATCAGCTTCAGGAGATGCCGATCGCTGACACGCCGCGACACCGATTTCATCAGCTCGTGATGGGGGATGCTGTCGAAGTAACCCGACAAGTCCGCGTCGACGACTTCCGTATGCCCCGAGTTGAGCAACCCGTGGACTTGCCTGACGGCGTCCAGGGCGCTGTGCTCGGCCCGATAAGCGTGTTGCTCCGGCTCCAGGTCGGCCTCGAAGATCGGCTCCAGGACCAGCACCGTCGCCATCTGCGCCACGCGATCTCGGATCGTTCCGATCCCCAGTGGCCGTTGTTTGCCATCCGGTTTCGGGATGTTGACACGACGCACGGGTTGCGGTTGATACGTCTTGCTCCTCAGGTCTTCCGCCAGTTCGTCCAGCCACTTCTCAACGCCGTAGGCTTCGATGTCCGCGAACGTCTGGCCATCAATCCCCGGCGCCCCGCCGTTGGCACGGCAGCGGGCGTAGGCGAAGTCCAGGACGTCACGACGGTACACCTTGTCATACAGCAGATAGAAGCGATAGCCGGGCGATCCCTTCGCTTTGGCATGCAACGTCTCCTGGAGTTTCCGAACCTTGGCCGGAGGTGCGAGGCTCATGCCAATCTCCTGGTTCTCGTGCTCTTTTGGACGTCGGTCTTGAACTCAGGCCCCTTCCCTCCACCGGTGTTAGCCGGCTTCATCGGTACTACGAGCCTGTCCGCCACCCCGGTCGGCCCGGCCTGTCCCTCGCGGGCGTCCGGTTGGGAGTCACGCGCTCCCGCCGATGGGGTTTCCCGTGTTGCCTTGGTTTTCCGTGTGCTCGCATGCCGTCGTCATTACCCCGGTGGAACCCCTGGTTTGTGTCGCTTCACGAGGCGTGAGCCTCATTCCCCCAGCGGCGGCGGCCTTCCCCGATTCATAGGCGGGTCGGCTTCCACGTTAAACCTTTCGAGGCCTGCTCGACGTTCACTCGCGTTACGGCCTGCGAACTCGCCGAGTCGCTTGTACGACCCGTTTTCTCGAAGGCTTCGGCGGCTTCGTTGCCTCCACCACCGCTCCGATAGCTACCGGCTGGAGCGACTGAGTTAGCCGGGTGGGACTTGCACCCACTGAAGAACCAGACCTTGTCACGGCGCGCTATCAATTATAATACATCAAAATTAAATAAGAATTCAATTGATGACGACAGCATGATTAGGCGAATTGCACTCCAGGTGCTCGGCCGCATGTGGCAAATCCCGGAAGTATTCGAGATTGCAGCCGACAAGGCATTCAGCGATCCAAGTAGCTACGTTCGAATGATGGCTGCTTCTGTGATTGGATGTCTCGGGGCGAGTTATAAAAGCCTTGCACCGAGGGCTGCTCGGCTCCTACTTGAGGGCATTAATCGATGCGATCCAGAGACACCTGAAGTCTGGGAGTCATTCTACGAAGGGCTATTCGAATTGCTTCAGATCCCTATCAACGAGTGGCCGCCGGCCACCACACAGTTGTCCAAAACTGATATCCGCCAGGATGTAATCGCAAGAGCTAAACAAGTGGCGGGCGACGGGAATGAGAGGGAGGATAAGGGGTCATAGCGTCAGGCAAGCTCGGACGGGCAAAGGGTTCAGGAGCCGAATCGACATCTGTCATCGGCCCCGCCGACGGGCCGACGGGACAAAGGGGGACATAGCGCAAATGAAGAAGGTGGTATCCGGCGGGCCGAGTGGAGCGCACGCCGTCCCTGAGGCCGTTGCCGGCCTGCCGGATACCATCCCGTTGAACTGAGCCGCTTCGCGGTGGGCATTCACCCTTTGGTATTTCCTTCGCCCACCGCCTCCTGCTCGGTGGCTCTTCGCTCCTCCTCGCCACTTCTCCAGCGGCTCTTCGTCGGCTCGACGACTCCGGATGTCGTCCTCCACTCGCCCGTCTCTCCCGCCTCTTGACCCTCCATTTCACCGCTTTCTCCGCCTCCGTCCGGGGATTCTCCGTCCCGCCTCGCTCCACGGTCGCCCCCGCGACAATCCTCGCCCGTCCCCTCGACCATTACGAACTGTCCACGACCCGACACTCCTCGAAACCCACCGTGATCTCCTCCCCCGACGCCACCGGCCCAAACTCCGCGATCACGATCATCCGCCCCGCACCGCAGCACGGACACACCCGCGTCGGGGTGATCGACTCGGCGCACTCGGCGACCGGCGACGCCTCCGGCTCAACCGCCTCGGACATCTTCTCGCCACCGAGCAACTCCCGGCACAACGCCACATCCTCCTGCCGATTTCGGTTCGACAGAATCCCGTAGTGACGAATTCGCACGAATCCCGCCGGCAGCACGTGCAGCAAAAATCGCCGCACGAACTCCCGCGCCGACAGCTTCATCACCCGCTTCCGGTGGCCGTGCGCGTAGTCCTTGTATCGGAAGCGGACGATGCCGTCCTCGAAGTCGAGCAATCGAGCGTCGCTGATCGCCACCCGATGCGTGTACCGCGCCAGGTACTTCAGCACCACCTCGGGGCCCCCGAACGGCCGCTTGGCGTACACCACCCAGTCGGTGCGCAGCGAGGCCGACACCAACCGCTCGAACTCGGCCGGCATCTCCAGGCCGCTCCGGCCCGACAGATGCAGCCGTCCCTCGCCGCGGGCGGCACGCAGGCCCGCCAGGAACTTGCCGCGAAAGACCCGGCTCAAGACCCGCACCGGCAGGAAGAAGTCCGGCCGCGAGCCGATCCAGCGCGTCCGATCCTCGGACAGCCCGCCGCCCGGGACCACGCAGTGGACGTGCGGGTGATACTGCAACGCCTGGCCCCAGGTGTGCAACACCGTCAGCACTCCGGTGTGGGCGCCGAGGTGGTCGGGGTTCGCGGCGACCTCGAGCACCGTCTCGGCGGCGCAGCGCAAGAGCAGGTCGTAGACCACCCGGGGATTGGCCAGGGCGATCGGGTTGAGGGCATCCGGCAGCGTGAAGACCAGGTGGAAGTAGGGCACCGG